>NZ_JAVAXX010000021.1:0-50060 GCF_042709275.1 Bacillus sp. LR_5
CAGGCATAGCGAGCAGCGCGGCAATGCTCATGCCGCCGGCGGATTCTCCAAATACTGTTACGTTATCGGGATCACCGCCAAACGCTGAAATATTCTCTCGCACCCATTTCAGCGCGGCGGCTTGGTCTAAAAGCCCAAGGTTATCGGAATACGCCTCATCAAACGAAGACAAGTGCAAAAAGCCAAACGGCCCCAGCCGATAGTTCAATGTAACGACAATGACTTCTCCCTGTGCCGCAAGTTTTGATCCGTCATACAATGGCTCACTGCCCGCTCCTAGATAAAAAGCGCCTCCGTGAATCCACACCATGGTCAGGAAGATTTTGACTTGGAGTGTCAGGCGCAAATACATTGACAAACAAGCAATCCTCGGACTGGCGGGGCAGCTCAGTATACGAAAGTGACAGCAAATCAGACGGCTGCGGGCAAATAGGGCCGTACGCTGTGGCATCAAGGACATCTTCCCACACTTCAGGCGGCTCAGGTGCTTTAAAACGCCATTGTCCGATAGGCGGCTTGGCATAGGGGATGCCTTTCCACTTATGTACGCCGTTTTCCGTTGTGCCTTTTACTTTGCCGTATTGAGTCGTTACTATTTGATGAGTCATCGTGTTCTCTCCCTTTTTCCCCCATTATAAACAGATTTACCCTATAGATGCGAACGTTAGCCCTTAACCGATCATCATCTTCCCATTGTTTTTAAAAAGGATTTGACTTCATGGACAGTCAAGCCGATTTCTCTTGCTTCCGCCATCAGCGCTTTCCATTCTTCTATATTGGATTCCGTCAGTTTGCGGTTGCGGTAAGAGGCAGTTTCAGGCTGTTCTTTCTTTAGCCTGTTCGTAAAAGTGAACAATTCTTCCTTTTCCATTCCGGCTTGGACGGCTTGCACAAGATGCACGCGCCATTCTTCTTCACTGCCGCTGATTTTTTCATACATCATTGTTTCTGCGTCGAATAATTCTGTTAATTCAACCTCCAGTGTGGCGGAAATTTTCTTTAAAAATTGAACGGACGGATTTGTATGTACGCCTCTTTCAATCTTGCTTAAATAGGATTTAGATACACCTGACTCCACAGCCAGCTGATTAATAGAATAGCCTTTTCTTTTACGGTACAAACGGATAATTCTTCCAATCATGATATGAAATTCTCCTCTATTCCTGTCGTTATTTTGTTCATTATAAGGAATTATACGTTCTTTATAAAATTTAAAATAATAAGGGAAGTGCAGTAAATAAGAGGAAAATCATGATTTTGTTCTCTAAAGAGAACCTATTGGCTTATTTTGCAATTTTTAAATAATAAAGTTTTCTTTTATAATCCAATCATTAACAGAAAGGGGCGCGGGAAGCCAGCCGCGGGAAGGCTGAAGGCTATGAATACATGAATGAGAATATGAGTTTTAAAGAATTATATGCGATTGTCAGACACAGATTCGTGCTGATTCTGCTCATCACAATCGGCGTCACCGTTATGACGGGCTTTGTGCAATTTAAGGTCATTTCACCGACCTATCAAGCATCGACGCAAGTGCTGGTTCATGAATCAGACGGTGAAGAAAACTCGAATCTCAGTGACATCCAGCGAAATCTTCAGTACAGCAGCACGTTCCAATCGATTATGAAAAGCACTGCCTTGATGGAAGAGGTCAAGGCGGAATTGCATCTTTCTGAATCGGCTTCCTCGCTGAAAGGAAAAGTGATTACCAGCAGTGAAAATGAATCAGAAATTATCACCGTTGCCGTTCAGGACCACGATCCGGCGAAAGCGGCTGAGATTGCGAACACATTAGTGAACAAGTTTGAAAAAGAAGTAGATGAAAGAATGAACGTACAAGGCGTGCATATTTTATCAGAGGCGAAGGCTTCTGAAAGCCCAATGATCAAGCCGGCCCGGCTGCGAAATATGGTTATGGCTTTTGGCGCTGCTGTCATGGGCGGCATTACACTGGCATTTTTTCTGCATTTTCTCGATGATACGTGCAAAAGCGCACGGCAGCTCAGCGAGAGAACCGGATTGCCATGCTTAGGCTCCGTCCCTGATGTTCAAAAAGGGCGGAATCGCGGGATAAAACATTTCGGGGAGTGAAGCGAGTGGTCTTTAGAAAAAAGAAAGCAAGACGAGGTTTGGCTCAAATATCCGTTTTACACAATAAATCAATTGTTGCGGAACAATATCGCACCATTCGGACAAACATTGAGTTTTCATCCGTTCAGACCAACTTGCGGTCTATCCTCGTCACCTCCTCTGTGCCTGGTGAAGGTAAATCGTTCAGTGCAGCGAATCTTGCGGCTGTCTTTGCGCAGCAGCAGGAAAAGAAAGTGCTGCTGGTGGATGCCGATTTAAGAAAGCCCACCATCAATCAGACATTTCAGGTTGAGAATGTAACCGGGCTGACAAATGTGCTGGTCGGGAATGCTTCACTCAGTGAGACGGTGCAAAAGACGCCGATCGATAACTTGTATGTGCTGACAAGCGGACCGACCCCGCCGAATCCGGCTGAACTGCTGTCTTCAAAAGCGATGGGAGATTTAATATCTGACATCTATGAACAATTCAGCCTCGTCATCTTTGATTCCCCTCCGCTTTTGGCTGTTGCGGATGCTCAGATTCTAGCAAATCAGACAGATGGCAGCGTGCTCGTTGTTTTAAGCGGAAAAACAAAAACTGATACCGTCCTGAAAGCAAAGGATGCACTGGAACAATCCAATGCGAAGCTGTTAGGCGCTCTTTTAAACAAAAAGAAAATGAAAAAATCGGAACACTATTCCTACTAAATAGATGGTAAAGGTGATGTCTCCTGACCTGTATCAATGGAGGCACTCGGCTCTGCTGTGGGCAGCTGAAGTTGTTGCCTTAGATGCTGGTCGTCGCTGGCGGGGCGTGAGGACGGGTTAAATGCCCACTTATCTGATATATACATAGGATGTATTGTCGGTTTAGCTGCTGCCGATGTTTTGGTGGACGAAAACCGCCGCAGCTAAACCGATAAAAGAATTAGGGGGGAAAAGGTTGAGTTACCGGAGAAGACTGTCAATGATTATTGCGCTGGATACTTATCTCGTTTTAAATTCAGTTATTGCAGGATATCAATTTTTAAAAGATTCCTATCAATTTTATGACTCCGGAGCATTATTGCTTACCGCTGTCAGCTTGCTCCTCAGCTATCATGTATGTGCTTTCCTGTTCCGTCAGTATAAACAGGTGTGGACATACACCGGTCTCGGCGAGCTGATCGTCCTGCTTAAGGGCATTACGCTTTCAGCCGCTGTGACAGGCGTCATTCAGTATGCTGTGTATCATACGATGTTCTTCCGTCTGTTAACCGCATGCTGGGTGCTTCAGCTTTTGTCTATTGGAGGAACCCGTGTTTTATCCAGAGTGTTAAAAGAAAGCATCAGAAAAAAACGCAGCGCATCATCCCGCGCGCTGATTATCGGGGCGGGCTCAGGAGGGACTCTGATGGTCAGGCAGCTGCTTTCAAAAGATGATCCTGACATCATACCTGTCGCTTTTATTGATGACGACCAAACGAAGCATAAATTAGAAATTATGGGGCTGCCCGTAATCGGCGGAAAAGAAAGTATCATGCCTGCGGTGCAAAAGCTCAAAATTAACTATATTATTATTGCCATTCCTTCACTCCGCACCCATGAGCTTCAGGTGTTATATAAAGAATGTGTGCGAACTGGAGTAAACATTAAAATTATGCCTCATTTTGATGAAATGCTGCTCGGCACACGAACTGCCGGACAAATCAGAGATGTAAAAGCTGAGGATTTGCTCGGCAGAAAGCCGGTAACCCTCGACACAAGCGAAATTTCGAACCGCATCAAAGGAAAAACAGTTCTTGTCACGGGAGCGGGCGGATCAATCGGCTCAGAAATCTGCCGGCAGATCAGCCCGTTTCAGCCTAATGAAATCATTCTGCTCGGCCATGGGGAAAACAGCATTCATTCGATTTATACAGAGCTGAACGGACGATTCGGCAAACACATTGTGTTCCATACGGAAATTGCGGATGTGCAGGACCGCGATAAAATGTTTACCTTGATGAAAAAGTACGAGCCGCACGTTGTCTACCATGCAGCTGCCCATAAGCATGTGCCTTTAATGGAACATAATCCTGAAGAGGCTGTCAAAAACAATATCATCGGAACAAAAAATGTCGCGGAAGCAGCCGATATGTCGGGGACAGAGACGTTTGTGCTGATTTCATCAGACAAAGCGGTGAACCCGGCTAATGTAATGGGGGCGACAAAACGATTCGCCGAGATGATTATTATGAATCTTGGAAAAATCAGCAGAACCAAGTTTGTCGCTGTCCGCTTCGGCAATGTACTTGGGAGCCGCGGCAGTGTCATTCCGATTTTCAAAAAACAGATTGAAAAAGGCGGCCCGGTGACGGTAACACATCCGGCCATGACCCGCTATTTCATGACGATACCCGAGGCCTCAAGACTTGTCATCCAGGCCGGGGCACTGGCGAAAGGGCGTCAGATTTTCGTTCTCGATATGGGGGAGCCTGTAAAGATTGTGGATCTTGCCAAAAACCTCATTCATTTGTCCGGCTACACGACTGAGCAGATTCCAATCGAATTCACAGGCATTCGTCCCGGCGAAAAAATGTATGAGGAATTGCTGAATAAAAATGAAGTACACGCTGAACAAATCTTTCCGAAAATTCATATCGGCAAAGCAGTTGACGGCGATTGGCCGGTGCTGATGCGCTTTATTGAGGATTTTAATGATCTGCCGGAAGCCGACTTGAGAGCGAGGCTGTTTGCGGCAATCAATACATCAGACGAAATGACGGCTGCCAGTGCTCATTAGGGGGAGTGAAGATGACGAAAAAGATATTGTTTTGCGCGACTGTCGATTATCATTTTAAAGCCTTTCACCTCCCTTACTTTAAATGGTTTAAACGAATGGGCTGGGAGGTTCATGTCGCTGCGAGCGGACAAACCAAGCTGCCGTATGTGGATGAGAAGTTCTCCATCCCAATTCGCAGGTCACCCTTTCATCCTCAGAATCTGGCCGTTTACAGACAGCTGAAGGAAGTGATCAACACCAATCAATACGATATTGTCCATTGCCATACGCCGGTCGGCGGCGTGCTTGCCAGACTAGCGGCGAGGCAGGCCAGGCGGCATGGAACAAAGGTGCTGTACACAGCGCACGGATTTCACTTTTGCAGCGGAGCGCCGATGAAAAATTGGCTGCTTTACTATCCGATTGAGAAATGGCTTTCGGCATATACAGACTGCCTGATTACGATCAATGAAGAGGATTACACACGGGCGAAGAGACTTCAAAGGCGGAGCGGAAAGACGCAGAAAATTCATGGCATCGGCGTCAATACCGAGCGGTTCCGGCCTGTCAGCCTGGAAGAGCAGCAACGACTTAGAGAAAAACACGGTTTCCGTGAAGATGATTTTATATTGGTTTATCCCGCTGAGCTCAATCTGAACAAAAACCAGAAGTTGTTAATTGAAGCCGCAGCCTTGCTGAAAGAACACATTCCGTCGCTCCGCCTTGTTTTTGCCGGAGAAGGAGCGATGGAACAAGCGTATCGAACGTTGGCTGAAAAGCTTGGTGCTTCCGGCAATGTCCGCTTTTACGGCTTTTGCCGCGACATTCATGAGCTGATTCAGCTTGCAGATGTATCTGTCGCATCAAGCATCAGGGAGGGCCTCGGCATGAATGTGCTTGAGGGGATGGCAGCGGAAAAACCGGCGATTGCCACGGATAACCGCGGGCATCGGGAAATCATCCGGGATGGAGAAAACGGTTTTCTGATCAACATCGGTGACAGTGCCGCTTTTGCCCGCCGAATTGAACAGCTTTACCATAAGCCGGAACTCTGCAGAAAGCTGGGACAGGAAGGCCGAAAAACAGCCTTGCGCTTTTCGGAGTCGCGAACGGTGGAAGAAATGGCAGATATTTATTCCGCGTACATGGATATGGATACAAAGGAGAAAAGCGTATGAACTCAGGACCAAAAGTTTCTGTCATTATGGGCATTTATAATTGTGAACGCACTTTGGCGGAAAGCATTGAATCCATACTCAGCCAATCCTATAAAAATTGGGAGCTGATTATGTGCGATGATGCGTCAACAGACGGCACGCTCCGCATCGCGAAGCAGTATGCCGCTCATTACAGCGACCGCATCAAGCTGATTCAAAACAAAACAAACAAGCGGCTTGCCGCTTCATTAAATCATTGTCTTTCGCATGCGACAGGCGAGTATATCGCACGTCAGGATGGAGACGACCTTTCATTCCCGCGCCGTCTGGAAAAGCAGGTCGCGTTTTTAGAAAAGCACCACCACTATCAGGTGGTTGGCACCGGCATGCTTGTATTTGATGAATGTGGCGTAAGGGGCACACGCATCCTGCCTTCTGTTCCGGAGCCGGGCATCATGGCAAAAGGAACCCCGTTTTGCCACGGAACAATTATGATGAGAGCCAGCGCCTACCGAACGCTGAAAGGCTACCGTTCGGTGCGGCGGACGAGACGGATGGAGGATATTGATTTGTGGCTTCGCTTTTTTGAAGAGGGCTTCAGAGGCTACAATCTCCAAGAAGCGTTGTATAAAGTAAGGGAAGACAGCGATGCATTCAAACGGAGGTCATTTACGTATTCCATAGACAATGCCATCCTTGTCTATCAGGCATGCAGACGTTTGAAGCTTCCTCTATCTGATTACATATATATTGCAAAACCGTTAATTCGCGCATTTATGCCTCCAGCCGTGATGAATCGCTACCACAAAAAAAGAGTGATGAACCAAAAGGAAGGGCTTGTCAAGCATGAGTAGCAGCCAAAAACGCGTGCTTCAAGTTCTCAGCGGCATGAACAGGGGCGGCGCGGAAACCATGGTGATGAATTTATATCGGAAAATGGACAGAAGCAAAGTACAATTTGATTTTTTAACGTATCGAAATGATCCGTGCGCTTATGATGAAGAGATTTTATCTTTAGGCGGGCGGCTTTTTTATGTCCCGAGCATCGGGCAAAGCAATCCCCTTACATTTGTGAGGAATGTAAGAAACACGATAAAAGAAAACGGGCCGTTCAGCGCCGTTCATGCGCACACGGATTTTCAAACGGGTTTTATCGCCCTTGCGGCAAGGCTTGCCGGAGTGCCGGTCAGGGTATGCCATTCCCACAATACGTCGTGGAAGACCGGCTTCAATTGGAAGGATCGCCTGCAGCTGATGGTGTTTAGGCGGCTTATTTTGGCGAATGCGACAGCACTGTGTGCCTGCGGAGAGGATGCGGGCAGGTTTTTATTCGGCCAGTCCAACATGGAGCGGGAGCGTGTTCATCTCCTTCCGAACGGGATTGATCTTGATTTGTTCGCACCAAATGGGCAGAGAGCTGATGAAGAAAAAACAGCACGCGGCATTGCTACTGACCGTCTCATCATTGGCCATGTGGCCCGGTTTCATGAAGTGAAAAACCACGCGTTTTTGCTGAAGCTTGCCGCACATCTCAAAGAACGAGGGGTTCGCTTTCAGCTCGTTCTCGCAGGAGACGGGCCGCTGCGCGAGAAAATGGAAGAGGAGGCGCGGCAGCAGAATCTGCTTTCAGAAGTCCTCTTTTTAGGCACTGAAGAACGCATTCATGAGCTGATGCGCACATTTGATGTGTTTGTCATGCCGTCTCTATACGAAGGCTTGCCGGTGGTATTAGTGGAAGCGCAGGCATCGGGGCTTCCATGCATTATTTCAGACAACATTACAGATAAAGTTGACGCTGGGCTTGGGCTTGTGACGAGATTGAGTCTTTCTGAGCCGATCGGCATCTGGGCTGAAACCATTGCAAGAGCGGCCGCCGCAGGCAGGCCGAAGCAGGAGCTCATCCAAGGTACACTCGCAAAACTTGGCTACGATGCACAGCAAAACGTAGGAGCGCTGCTGAATGTATACAACATTACTAGCGGAAAAGGACAATAAACGATGATTGTATATGCCGTCAATATGGGAATTGTATATATTTGGTCTTGGTTTGCCAAAATGTGCGGCGGCCGTGACGATTCGCTCGCCACGGGGTATCGGCCGAATAAACTTTTGATTTGGATTCCGCTTGCTTCACTTGTGCTCGTGTCGGGTCTCCGTTACAGAGTCGGCACGGATTTTCAGACGTACACACTGCTGTACGAATTGGCGGGCGATTATCAAAATGTGTGGCAGATATTCGGTTTCGGCACAGCAAAAACGGCGACAGATCCGGGCTTTACCGCACTCCTTTGGCTGATGAATTTCATCACGGAAGATCCGCAAATCATGTATATAACGGTTGCGGCCGTGACCTACAGTTTGGTTATGAAGACACTCGCTGATTACGGAAGGCCGTTTGAGCTGAGTGTCTTTTTATTTTTAGGAACCTTTCATTATTACGCGTCTTTTAACGGCATCAGGCAATACATGGTGGCAGCCGCATTGTTTTGGGCGATCCGTTATATCATCAGCGGGAACTGGAAGCGATATTTTCTAATCGTGCTGATCAGCTCGCTCTTTCATTCTTCGGCACTGATTATGATTCCGGTGTACTTTATTGTCAGAAGAAAAGCCTGGTCACCGGCGATATTCGGTTTATCCGCTCTATTTCTTGGCATGACGTTTTTATATCAAAAATTTGTTTCTGTGTTTGTCGTTGTGCTTGAAAACAGCTCATACAGCCATTATGAAAAATGGCTCATGACAAACACAAATGGAATGAATGTGATCAAAATCGCTGTCTTGGTTCTGCCGCTGTTTCTCGCCTTTTGCTACAGAGCGCGTCTGCGAAAGCTGTGGCCGCAAATCGACATCGTCGTCAATTTGTGCCTGCTCGGTTTTTTGTTCGGGCTTTTGGCCACAAAGGATGTGATCTTTGCCAGATTCAATATTTATTTCGGCCTGTATCAAATGATCTTAGTCCCTTATTTCGTCAGGATATTTGATGAAAAATCGAATGCCCTTATCTATATCGCTATCATTGTTTGTTATTTTCTTTACAGTTATTTGCTTATGCCGGTTGATTCGTCCGTTCTGCCTTACAGAACGATTTTTTCCCGGTAATTTATGCAAGAGGAGCCGGTCATTATGGAAACACCTGCGGTTAGTCTGTTAGTCGCTGTTTATAACACAGAAACATATATCAGAACGTGTCTCGAATCACTGCGGAACCAGACGCTGAATAATATTGAAATCATCATTGTCAATGACGGTTCAGCAGATGACAGCCCGGAAATCGCGGAGGAATACGCCAAAAACGATCACAGATTCAGGGTGTTTCATCAGGAGAACCAGGGTCTCGGCGCGGTTCGGAATAAAGGCATCGACGCGGCACGCGGCGAGTTTATCGCGTTTATAGATTCAGACGATTGGATCGAACCTGATTATTGCGAGCGAATGCTCCAGGCAGCAGACGATAAAACGGATCTGGTCATTTGCAATTACGCCGCGGAGTTTGAGGACACTGGAAAAACCATGATCTCTGATATTACAGAAACCTATCAGAATCAGCCGAAGGAGCAGTATATCAAGGCGTTATTTGAAGGAAAGGTCAGAGGGTTTTCATGGAACAAACTGTACAGAAGAAACATGGTTGAAGCGCATCGGCTGTCGTTTCCGCTCCGCGGCGAGCTAGAGCATGTGGAGGATCAGTTTTTCAGCTTTCGCGCTCATTTTTTCGCCCGCTCTGTATCCTATGTGAAAGCGCCGCTCTATCATTACCGGATTCACCTTTCCTCCATTGTGCAAAGCTATCAGAAAAAACTGTTTGAATCAGGGCTTGCGCTGTATGAGGCAAATGCAGCGTTTTTACAGGAGAACAACAAATTGGAGGCGTACCAAAAGGAGCTTGATACTTTTATGGTGCTTCACAGCAGCATCTGTATGCTGAACGAATGGAAAACAAGCGGGAGCCGCCGGCTGCTCGAAAAGCTTAGAAATGTCGGCGTAATTTGCGCGGATCCAGTGTTTCGAGAAAGCCTCTCAAAAACGGGTACTGCGCCCTTTGACGCAAAACGATCATGCCTGCTTCTGATGGCGAAATACAGAATGATTCCGTTCGTCGCTATGGCCTCGGCCGTGTATCAGCGGGCGATCGAGTACAAAATGAGAAACAGAGGGTGAGGACATGTCGTTACAATCATTGAAAATCAATCTTGCAGAATGGCTGCTGCTTAAGGTCAAATACCCGTCTCAATATTGGCTGGGTACGGCCGATCAGCCGGTAAAGACCGAAGCACATCAGAAAAAAATCATACTGACTCTGCTGCCGTCCCATGACAATTTGGGAGATCACGCGATTGCTTATGCCAGCAAGGCATTTCTTGACCAGGAATACCCCGATTTTGACATCGTCGAGGTCGATATGAAGGACATTTACAAATCAGCAAAATCGCTGCTCCGCTCGCGCCATCCGGAGGATATGGTCTTTATCATCGGCGGAGGAAACATGGGTGATTTATACCGTTATGAGGAGTGGACGCGCCGCTTCATCATTAAAACATTTCACGACTATCGAGTTGTCCAGCTGCCGGCAACGGCTCATTTTTCTGACACGAAAAAAGGGCGCAAAGAGCTGAAACGGGCGCAGAAAATTTATAACGCGCACCCTGGCCTATTGCTGATGGCCCGGGATGAAACAACGTATCAGTTTATGAAACGGCATTTTCAAGAAAAAACGATTTTGAAGCAGCCGGACATGGTGCTGTATTTAGATAGAAGCAAGACCCCCGCAGAGCGCGAAGGGGTTTATATGTGTTTGCGTGAGGATCAGGAAAGCGTGCTTCAGGAGGATGAGAGAAACCGGGTAAAGGCTGCGCTATTTGAAGAATTCGGCGACATCAAAGCCTTTACGACAACGATCGGGCGCCGGATCAGCCGCGATTCACGGGAGCAGGAGCTTGAAGCGCTGTGGTCTAAGCTGCAAAGCGCAGAAGCCGTTGTCACTGACAGGCTTCATGGCATGATTTTTTGCGCGCTGACAGGAACGCCGTGTGTCGTCATCCGCTCCTTTGACCACAAGGTGATGGAAGGCTATCAATGGCTCAGAGACATCCCATCCATGAAGCTGATTGAACATCCGGACCCGGAGCGTGTAACAGCCGCAGTAAAAGAACTGTTAACAAAAGAAACACCCCGTGCCGGCTTTCCGAGAGATATGTATTTTAAAGGACTGCGGGACAAAATCAGCGGTGAAGCGCAATGACCCCGCTCGTCAGCATTATTGTCCCGATGTATAACGTTGAACCATTTATAGAAGAGTGCATTGACTCTCTGCTTCGTCAAACGCTTTCTGATATTGAAATTATTCTCGTGAATGACGGAACACCGGATCGTTCAGGCGAGATTGCAGAGGACTATGCAAAACGGGATGCGAGAATCCGGGTCATTCATCAGGCAAACGGCGGGCTGAGCTCAGCACGAAATGCGGGAATAAAGGCCGCGCGGGGTACTTATATCGGCTTTGTTGACGGAGACGATTATGTATCTTCCGCCATGTTCCAGAGGCTGATTGAAGAAGCAGAACAAAATCGGCTCGACATCGCTGGGTGCGGTTTTTATAAGCAGTCAGCGGACAGGCGCTTGTATGTGCCGCCGCAGCTTGACATAAACCGCGTGCTGACAAAACCGGAAATGGCTGAACGGCTCAAACATGCTCACGAAACGAGATTTATCTGGTATGTATGGCGCTATGTTTATCGCCGGGAGCTTTTGGAGAGAGCCAATCTGATGTTTGATGAAGACATCCGTTTTGCTGAAGATTCTCCCTTCAATTTGTCCGCTTTTTGCGAAGCCGAGCGGGTGAAAATGCTGGATGAAGGCTTGTACATCTATCGTGAAAACCCGAACAGCCTGACAGAAATTCCTTATAAGCCGGCAATGGATGAACATATTCAAAAGCAATATCAGGCGAAAATCGCATTCTATAATCATTACGGTTTAGCAGGTGCATGCAAAGAAGATTTGAGTGTGTACATTTGCAAGCACCAGCTTCCGATGCTACTCGCAAACGCCTGTGCTTCTCCGAAACCGCCGAAAGACATCAAAAAACAGATTAGACTCATTTTGTCCTATGACATGGTGCGGCAGGCTGTCAGAAATACATCGATTCAACATGAGAAATTATTAAGAGGCGAGCGTTTGGTATTAGGACTGTGCAAATTACGGCTCATATTTCTCATCAAGCTGTTTTTTGAGCAGCGGGGAACGATGAAAGGCAGTGCAAAGCAGGCATGAAATTCACGATAAACTTCAGCGCAAATCTCACGGCTTTTCTCTTGTCCGTTTTTCTGTCGGTCTGGATGACGCCTTTTATTGTCAAAACGCTCGGTGTGGAAGCGTTCGGCTTTGTTCATTTGACACAAAATGTGATTAATTACTTTTCGATTATCACCGTGGCGCTCAGTTCGGTTGTTGTGCGGTTCTTTTCTGTCGCGGCCCACAGGGGAGAGCGCGATAAAGCAAATGCGTATATCAGTAATTATTTAGCGGCGTCTGTTCTGATTTCAATGCTACTTTTGCTGCCTCTTGCGGGTTCGGCTTTCTTTATTGACCGCGTCATGAACGTGCCGCCAGCGCTTTTGGCTGATGTGCGTCTGTCAATTTTGATCGGCAGTCTGCTGTTCATTTTAACGTTTCTAATGGCGGGTTTCGGCGCTGCACCATTTTATGCAAACCGCCTTTACATCACCAGTTCAATTCAGGCGGTGCAAATGCTGATACGCGTGCTGTCTGTGCTGCTCTTGTTTGCATGTTTTGCGCCGAAAATCTGGCAGATCCAGCTTGCCGCTTTAGCTGGTGCTGTCATCGCGTCTATGCTGTCTTTCTATTTCTTCAAAAAACTGATTCCGTGGTTTTCGTTTCGGATGAAGGATCTTTCATTCCGCATAAGCAGGGAGCTGTTTCAGGCGGGCGCATGGAGCTCCGTCAATCAAATCGGCGTCCTGCTTTTTTTGCAGATTGATCTATTAACTGCCAATTTGGTGCTGGGGGCGTCTGCATCCGGGAAATACGCGGCGATTATCCAGTTTCCGCTGCTGCTGCGCAGCTTGGCTGGCACGGTCGCATCCCTGTTTGCGCCTCTTATTACTTCATATTATTCAAAAGGCGATATGGATGGATTGGTGAATTACGCCAACAAGGCAGTGAGGCTGAACGGTCTTTTGCTTGCGCTTCCTGCTGCCTTATTGGGCGGATTGGCGGGGCCTTTTCTGACGATCTGGCTTGGACCATCCTTTTCGTCTATAGCACCGCTTTTATATATTCATGCCGGATACTTAGTGGTCAGCCTCGCCTTTATGCCGCTGTTTTATATATGGACCGCCTTTAATAAACAAAAAACACCGGCGATCGTTACCCTGCTGTTAGGCGCAGTGAATGTGGTGCTGGCTGTCACGCTGAGCGGGCCGGCCCATCTCGGACTGTACGGCATTACATTGGCCGGGGCGGTATCCCTTATTTTGAAAAATGCCATCTTTACGCCGCTTTACGTATCCCGCATTACCGGCTACAAAAAGCACGTGTTCTTTAAAGGCATAATCGGGCCTCTTTCAGCGGCTGTGTTTGCGTGGGCGGTCTGTGAGGCAATCCAGTTCGTTGTGAAGATTGACGGCTGGGCATCACTGATAGCGGCGGGAATGACAGTCAGCTGCTGCTACGCGGTTTTCGCTTTTATGCTCGTTTGTACGAAAGAGGAAAGACAGCTGGTACTAAAGCGGTTTCGAAAAACGAAAGGAGCTGTGAATCTTTGATCCTGAAACGACTTTTTGATCTGACGGCCGCCATTTTTTTATTGTGCTGTACGAGTGTCATCATTTTATTCACCATAGCCGTTGTCAGGCTGAAAATAGGATCACCTGTCTTCTTTAAGCAAGTAAGGCCGGGCCTGCACGGCAATCCGTTCACCCTTTATAAATTCCGAACGATGACGGATGAACGGGACAGTGAAGGAAATCTGCTGCCTGATGAAGTCCGGCTGACGAAAACGGGCAGACTGATCAGAAAGCTGAGCATTGATGAGCTTCCGCAGCTGGTGAATGTCCTAAAAGGTGATCTCAGCCTTGTCGGTCCGCGGCCGCTTTTGATGGACTATCTGCCGCTTTATACAGAAAAGCAGGCACGGCGCCATGAGGTAAAGCCGGGTATCACAGGCTGGGCACAAATCAACGGCAGAAACGCGATTTCCTGGGAAAAGAAATTTGAATTAGATGTTTGGTACGTTGACAACCGATCATTTTTTCTCGATATGAAAATTTTATGTTTGACGGTGCGAAAAGTACTTGTTTCAGAAGGGATTCAGCAAACCAATCATGTGACCGCGGAACGGTTTACAGGAAGCGGAGATGTGTCCTCATGAGAAGAAACGTGGCCATTGTGGGTGACGGCGGACACGGAAAGGTGATCAGAGAGCTGATAAACGCCCGGTCAGACACGCGCTTAGCCGCGGTGCTTGATGATAAATTCCGAACATTTGAAGCGGGATCAGAGTGGTACACAGGCCCGCCGGAAGCCGTTGCTGAATTGCGAAGGCTCATTCCCGATGTATTGTTTCTGGTCGCCATTGGAAACAACAGTGTCAGAAAACAGCTGGCGGAGCGACTGGGACTGAAGAAAGAAGATTTCATTACATTGATTCACCCGTCAGCCATCGTCAGCAAGTCGGCTGTCATCGGGGAAGGGACCGTGATTATGGCGGGCGCAATCATTCAGGCGGATGCGCGTATCGGCGCCCACTGCATCATCAATACGGGCGCAGTGGCAGAGCACGACAATCAAATCAGCGATTACGTTCATCTTTCTCCGCGTGTCACGCTGTCAGGAGCAGTCGCCGTTCAGGAAGGCGCTCACGTCGGAACCGGCGCGGCCGTCATACCGCAGCTCACAATCGGATCTTGGAGCATTGTCGGCGCCGGCTCCGCGGTGATCCGTTCCATACCGGACAGGGTAACGGCTGCCGGTGCCCCGGCGCGCATTATTTCTTCCATTCAAACATAAAACAAAGGATGATTATATGTATAAAAGAATCTACTTATCTCCCCCTCATATGAGCGGCAGGGAGCAGCACTATATTTCAGAAGCCTTTCGCTCAAACTGGATCGCGCCGCTTGGGCCCCTCGTGAATTCATTTGAAGAACAGCTGGCAGAACGCGTCGGTGTAAAAGCAGCAGCTGCGGTCAGCTCTGGAACGGCGGCGATTCATCTGGCGCTGCGTTTGCTTGAAGTAAAAGAAGGAGACACTGTGTTTTGCCAGTCCTTCACATTTGTAGCAACCGCCAACCCGATTTTGTATGAAAAAGCGGTGCCCGTCTTTATTGATTCTGAGCCTGATACGTGGAATATGTCGCCGAAAGCCCTCGAAAGAGCGCTGGAGGATGCGAAAAGAAGCGGAACTCTGCCAAAAGCGGTTATTGCCGTCAATCTATATGGGCAGAGCGCGAAAATGGATGACATCGTAAGCCTGTGTGATGCATATGGAGTTCCTGTCATTGAGGACGCAGCCGAATCTCTCGGCACAGTTTATAAAGGGAAGCAAAGCGGGACATTCGGGCGCTTCGGCGTTTTTTCATTTAACGGGAACAAAATCATCACCACATCAGGCGGCGGGATGCTCGTTTCAGACGATGAAGCCGCCATTGAAAAAGCACGATTTCTCGCTTCGCAGGCACGAGAACCGGCTGTTCATTATCAGCACAGCGAAGTCGGGCATAATTACAGGCTGAGCAATATCCTCGCCGGCGTGGGCATTGCCCAGCTTGAGGTGCTGGATGAGCGGGTGGAGAAAAGAAGGGCCATTTTTACAAGATACAAAAACGCGCTCGGTCATATTAACGGTGTCCGTTTTATGCCGGAGCATGAAGCAGGTGTATCCAATCGCTGGCTGACCACGCTCACACTTGATAACGGGCTGAGCCCATATGACGCGGTTCAACGACTTGCGGAAGAAAACATTGAAGCACGTCCGCTTTGGAAGCCGCTCCATACCCAGCCGCTGTTTGAGCCGTCTTTATTCTATTCTCATGAAGATACAGGAAGCATATGCGAAGGTCTTTTCAAGCGAGGGATCTGTCTCCCATCAGGGTCAAATCTGACGGAAGAAGAGCAAGACCGGGTCATTGATGTGCTAACACACTTATTCCAAACTGGCGAGGTGAAGAAATGGACAGCAAGCATTCGATGATCAGCCTGAAACAGAAACTGTCCGGGCTGCTCGACGTCATTCCGAAGCAATCCGAGATCATATATGCCGACTATCCTCTATACGGAAATGTAGGGGATTTATTTATTATGAAGGGAACAGAAGCCTTCTTTAAAGAACACGGGATCCGGGTCAGAAAACGCTGGAATCCCGACAATTTTCCACTTGGGCGAAAGCTCGATCCGAATCTCATCATCGTCTGCCAGGGAGGCGGCAACTTCGGGGATTTGTATCCGTATTATCAAGGCTTTAGAGAGAAAATCGTCCAAACCTATCCGAATCACAAAATCGTGATCCTGCCGCAATCGATTTATTTCCAAAACGAAGACAATCTGAAACGGACGGCGGAGATATTTTCTAAGCATGCGAATCTCCATATCATCACAAGGGAAAAAGCCTCCTATGCAACGGCGCAGGCTTATTTTACAAGCAATCAGATTAAGCTTCTGCCTGATATGGCTCATCAGCTGTTTCCGGTCGCTCCAACGCAGCAGCCATTCAACCAAAGGCTGAGATTTATCAGAACAGATCATGAAGCAAACAAGGAGCTTCAGGAACACGCAAAAGCGGAAAGCTACGACTGGCGCACGGTGCTGTCAGCTTCAGACCGCCGGACGATCGCTTTTCTGCAAACGCTGAACGTCCTGAATAAAAAAGCGGGCAATCCTCTGCCCATCGCGTATATATGGGAAAAATACTCGGATTATATCGTCAAAAAAGCGATTCGGTTTTTCAGCCGTTACGAATCGGTGGAAACATCGAGGCTGCACGGCCACATCCTGTCCTCTCTTCTTCAAAAAGAAAACACGGTCATTGATAATTCCTACGGGAAAAACGCCAATTACTATCATACCTGGATGGAAGGAGTGCCAAGCACCCGACTCATCCAGAACGCCTCAAAGAAGGAAAACCTTCCTGCTCACATATGAGCGGAAGGTTTATTTTGATTCTCCCCGTTTGACTTTGTTGTACGCTTCATCTAAATGCTGAATCCGTTTCAAGACGACTGCGTTTTTCGTCAGCTGGTCCTGCACAAGCGTTGAGACGACGGAACGGTAGTAGCTGTTCATCGCGTGGATTTTATCCTCAGACTGATTCATTTCAATATGCTGTTTTAAATTCTCAATAAAATAAGGGACGGAAAAAAGTTCAGACATTTCTTTGGCAGCTCCTTTTTCATAAATGTATACGGTGTGATCTCAATCATGTACAATGAAGAAAGGGGAGTGAGCAAGATGGATATGAAACTTCAGCAAGTACAAGTATTAAAGCCTCAACTGACACAGGAGCTCAGGCAGGCCATCACGCTTCTTGGCTATCATTCGGCAGAACTCGCCGAATACATTGATGAGCTCTCACTGGAAAACCCTCTTATTGAACGAAAGGAAACAGACACACCGCCACTATCTTACCATAAAACAAACAAAAACAGGATGAATGCACAGGAAGCAGGCCTTCAATTAAGTGATCCGCAAAAAACACTGCAGGATGTGTTAAAGCAGCAGTCACTCGATATGAATCTGACAAACACTGAAAAAAAGATTTTCAATTATCTGATTCATTCGCTTGATTCAAACGGGTACTTGGAAGAAGATATGGAGGAAGCAGCACGGCGACTATCTGTTTCGACTAAGGAAGTGGAAACGGTTTTGGCAAAGCTTCAGTCGTTAGAGCCGGCTGGAATTGGCGCAAGATCTCTGCAGGAATGTATCCTTCTCCAATTACAGCGGCTGCCGAATAGAAATGAACAAGCGGAAATGCTTGTTTCAGCTCATTTTGATGCTTTTGCGCAAAAAAGATGGAAAGCGCTTTCAAAAGAAACAGGAATTCCGCTTCATGCGATTCAAGATATCTCTGATGACATCGCAGCTCTTCATCCAAGACCGGGCCTTCTGTTTGCCCAGCCAGAGCAAGATGTGTATATCGAGCCTGACATTTTTATCACCGTGAAAAACGGGCACATCGCAGCAGAGCTGAATACCCGCTCGTTTCCAGAGATAGACCTGCATCCGCAGTACAGAACGCTTTTATCGTCCGGCTCCTGTCAGGATACCGCCTCTTATTTATCTGCGAAATACCAGGAATGGCGCTGGCTGAGCCGCGCGCTGCGACAGCGAAAACAGACGATCACGAGAATTGTCAATGAGCTGATCACACGGCAAAAGGATTTCTTTCTGAAAGGGCGAGGTGCAATGAAGCCGCTGACTCTTAGGGAGGTAGCAGACTGCCTGAGCCTTCATGAATCAACTGTAAGCCGGGCAATCAAAGGGAAAACGATACAAACGCCGTACGGACTGTTTGAGATGAAACTATTTTTCTCAGCAAAAGCCGAGGCTTCAGGAGATGGAGATGCGTCTAACTATGCAGTCAAAACCCATCTAGAAGACCTGGTCAATCAAGAGGACAAAACAAAACCGCTCTCAGACCAAAAGCTTGCCGATCTGCTGTACGAACGGCACGGCATCCAAATCTCCAGACGCACAGTCGCAAAATACCGCGATCAAATGAACATTCCGTCATCGGCAGCGAGAAAACGGTATAAATAAAATCCTCCCATGTTGGGAGGATTTTTTTAAGGAATCATCCAGCTGAACACATGATGCTGCAAAAAGGTGATGATACAAACGAGCAGCAGCAAAAACAGGCTGTGTTTAATGGTAAAGCGGAAAAGATCTGATTCCTTCCCGGCGAGTCCTACCGCGGCGCACGCCACCGCAATCGACTGCGGCGAAATCATTTTTCCTGTGACACCGCCTGAAGAGTTGGCGGCGACAGAGAGAACTGGGTCCATGCCGACCGATAACGCGGTGACTTTCTGCAGGTTGCCGAACAGCAGGTTGGCAGAAGTATCCGAGCCGGTAATGAAGACGCCGAGCCAGCCGAGAACAGGCGAAAAGAAGGTAAACATCGAACCTGTCAGTGCGAGTGTCATCCCGAGTGTCGTGCTCATTCCCGAGGAGTTTGTGACATAGGCAAAACCAACGACAGATGCGATGGTCAAAATCGGAAACTTCAACTCTTGGATCGTTTCTTTAAAAACAGCTCCCCAGTCTTTCCACGAAATCGCCGTGATGAACTTTGACAGCACAGCAGCAATCAATATCGCGGTGCCGGCTGAACCAAGCACCTCAAGCTTGTAAACCGCTTCAATCGGCGCGCCGTCAGCATTGATAATTTGATTGTTCAACAAAGGCACACCAGGGGCAAAAGTCAGTTTTTCGCCAACTGCGTTCAGCCACTTCAAGAAAACCGCAGCGCCTTCATAATGCCCGGTCAGCGCGGATTTGACAGATGGAATGCCCCATACAGAAATCATCACCGTCAGCAGCAGAAATGGCGACCAGGCCTTGAAAATCTGTCCGCCGCTGTACGCAGGCGCGGCCGGATTCGTTTTCGCCATTTCAATCGCGGCGGCAGATTCTTGTTCACCGGCAAACCGGAATGTTGTTTTCGGCTTCCACCATTTCAAAAACACAGCAAGCGCAGCCATCGAAACAAGCGCCGACAAAACATCCGGCAGCTCAGGCCCTAAGAAATTGGAACTGAGATATTGAACAACAGCAAAGGAAACACCGGAAACGAGAATCGCCGGCCAGACCTCAAAGGCTTTCCTGAACCCGCTCATGATGATGATTAAATAAAGAGGAATAAATACGGATAAAAACGGCAGCTGCCGCCCGACCATTTGCGAAATCTCCATCGCCGGAATCCCAGTCGGCCCTTCTACGGCTGTAATCGGAATCCCAATCGCGCCAAAGGCGACTGGCGCCGTATTGGCGATCAAACAGATTCCCGCCGCATAAAGAGGGTTAAAGCCGAGGCCGACCAGCAGCGCGGCAGAAATGGCGACCGGCGCTCCGAAGCCGGCAGCTCCTTCTAAAAAAGCCCCGAATGAGAAAGCGATCAGGAGCGCCTGAAGCCGGCGGTCATCCGTAATCGAGAGAACAGAACTGCGAATGATATCAAACTGTCCCGTTTTCACAGTGATTTTATACAAAAAAACAGACGTCACAATGATCCAGCCGATCGGCAAAATCCCGTATACGGCTCCTTGTGTCGCGGACATCAGCGCTTTTTCTGCCGGCATCCGATAAACCAATACAGCAATGATAAGTGCGATTCCCAATGTGGACAAGCCCGCTGTATACCCCTTCATCCGTTTGATCGCGAGTGCCCAAAAAAAGAAAATAATCGGTACAAGTGCGGCAAGCGCTGATAAAAGCAAATTTCCCCCTATAGGCGTAAATGCCTGTGTCCATTGCATCCCAAACCCCTCCTTGAAACATAAACTGGCGTTATGTGTAAGCGGTTTCTATAGATGATATGATCATCTGATGACTGGGTAATAAGACCAGTTACCTAGCATTATATTTTGAAAAAAATCAAAGTACAAGACTTTTTGACAAAATTGTCAAAATCTTTTGGCGTCCCCCAAAACAGAGTATAATAGATCGTAAACAGCCAGACCTACAAGTTACGGGGTGAATTGCATTGAAATACAAACAGATTAAAACAAAGAAAATATATGAAGAAGTGGCGGATGCACTATTAGATATGATCAAAAACGGCGAATTGAAGCCAGGAGATAAATTAGACTCCGTTCAGGCGCTTTCCGAAAGCTTTCAAGTCAGCCGCTCAGCAGTTCGTGAAGCACTTTCCGCGCTAAAAGCGATGGGACTTGTCGAAATGAAACAGGGAGAAGGCACATACCTGAAGGAATTTGAGCTCAATCAAATTTCTCAGCCGCTCTCAGCCGCTCTTCTTATGAAAAAAGAGGACGTCAAGCAGCTGCTTGAGGTCAGAAAACTGCTTGAAATCGGCGTGGCGTCATTAGCTGCTGAAAAAAGGACAGAAGCTGATCTCGAAAGAATTCATGCTGCGTTAAAGGAAATGGGCAGCATTGAAACGGACGGGGAGCTGGGCGAGAAAGCAGACTTCGCATTTCATCTGGCGTTAGCTGACGCTTCCCAAAATGAACTTCTTAAACACTTGATGAACCATGTGTCATCATTGCTGCTGGAAACGATGAGAGAAACACGGAAAATCTGGCTGTTTTCCAAGAAGACCTCAGTTCAGCGGCTGTATGAGGAGCATGAACGGATTTACAAGGCCGTGGCATCACAGGATGGAGCACAGGCAGAAGCCGCCATGCTGGCGCATTTAACGAATGTGGAAGATGTTCTTTCGGGATATTTCGAGGAAAATGTGCAATAACCAACTCATTTCCCGGGCAATTCCGCACCGCATGTACGGACAACCGAGACTGAGCCGCAAATGGTTCAGTCTTTTTACATGATGCAGGAAGAGCTTGTTGACATTTGCGGAAAAGGGAGTAAAATATTTTACTAAAATGAACAACGAGCTGAATAATGGAGGCAGATACAATGGCGACAATTAAGGATATCGCGCAGGAAGCGGGATTTTCAATTTCAACCGTTTCCCGCGTTTTAAATAACGATGAAAGCCTGTCTGTTCCTGATGAGACACGGGAGAAAATCTATGAAGCGGCTGAAAAGCTCAATTACCGCAAGAAAACAGTGAGGCCGCTAGTGAAACATATTGCTTTTTTATATTGGCTGACCGATAAAGAAGAATTAGAAGATGTCTATTTTAAAACAATGAGATTAGAAGTAGAGAAATTGGCGAAAACCTTCAATGTCGACATGACAACTTATAAAATATCGGATGGCATCGAAAGCATCCCTGAACATACGGAAGGGTTTATAGCTGTCGGGACATTTTCTGATGAAGAGCTGGCTTTCCTCAGAAATCTCACTGAAAACGGCGTCTTTATCGATTCAACTCCTGATCCCGATCATTTTGACTCGGTAAGGCCTGATTTAGCTCAAATGACAAAGAAGACGGTAAACATCCTGAGCGAGAAAGGGCATAAAAGAATTGGTTTTATCGGCGGCACATACAAAAATCCGAACACCAATCAGGATGAAATGGACATCCGTGAACAAACCTTCAGATCCTATATGAGGGAAAAAGGCATGCTGGACGAGCGTTATATTTTCTGTCATCGCGGGTTTTCTGTAGAAAACGGCTACCGCCTGATGACAACAGCGATCGATACATTAGGCGATCAGCTTCCGACTGCTTTCTTGATCGCAGCGGACCCGATTGCAGTAGGCTGTCTGCAAGCCCTGAACGAAAAAGGAATTCCCATACCGAACAGGGTAAGCGTAGTAAGCATCAACAACATCAGCTTCGCAAAGTATGTCTCGCCCCCTCTGACGACGTTTCATATTGATATACACGAATTATGTAAAAATGCCGTTGAAATGCTGCTTGAACAAGTGCAGGACAAGAGAAGAACGGTAAAAACATTATATGTGGGTGCGGAATTAATCGTCAGAAAGAGTATGAATTAAGAATGGCTTAGGAGACTAAGTCATTTTTTATTTAGGTAAAAAAATTTACCGATGGGAGTAAATAGTTTGTTTACACATTTTCTCAGTCGTGCTATATTATTTTTAAAGCGCTTTCATTCATAACGAAAGGGTGACAATTAATGAAAATGGCAAAAAAGTATTCCGCACTCATGGTCTGCGCGGCTGTCAGTTTATCCTTGGCGGCTTGCGGCCCAAAGGAAAGCAGCAGCGCCAAATCAAGTTCAAAAGGGTCGGAGCTTGTCGTGTGGGAGGATAAGGAAAAGAGCATCGGCATTAAAGACGCCGTGGCTGCGTTTGAAAAAGAGCATGATGTGAAGGTCAAAGTTGTTGAAAAACCATATGCCAAGCAGATTGAAGATTTGCGGATGGACGGACCGGCCGGCACGGGTCCTGACGTGTTAACAATGCCAGGTGACCAAATCGGAACGGCTGTCACAGAAGGATTACTCAAGGAATTACATGTCGAAAAGAACGTTCAATCGCTTTATACTGACGCTTCCATTCAATCTCAAATGGTAGATCAGAAGCTTTATGGGCTGCCTAAAGCGGTCGAAACGACAGTGCTTTTTTACAACAAAGATCTCATTTCAGAAAAGGAATTGCCACAAACGCTGGAAGAGTGGTACGACTATTCTAAAAAGACTGCTGATGGAAGCAAGTTTGGCTTTTTAGCCCTGTTCGATCAAATTTATTATGCGGAAAGTGTGATGAGCGGGTACGGCGGATACATTTTCGGAAAGGACAAAGACGGCAGCTATAAACCGTCAGATATCGGGATCAATAATGAAGGCGCTGTCAAAGGTGCTGCGCTGATTCAGAAGTTTTACAAAGATGGCTTATTCCCGGCCGGCATTATTGGAGAACAAGGGATTAATGTGTTGGAATCGCTGTTCACAGAAGGAAAAGCCGCCGCGATTATCTCAGGTCCGTGGAATGTAGAAGCCTTTTCGAAAGCAGGAATCAATTATGGCATAACGAAACTGCCGGAGCTGGAAAATGGCAAAAACATGAGTGCCTTTATCGGTGTCAAAAGCTACAACGTCAGTGCATTTTCAAAGAATGCGGAGCTGGCGCAAGAATTGGCTGTTTTCCTGGCAAACGAAAAAAATTCAAAAACACGATATGAACAAACGAAAGAAGTCCCAGCTGTGAAATCCTTAGCCGATGACCCAGCTATTATGAAAAGCGAGGCGGCACGGGCTGTTACTGAACAATCCCGCTTCTCAGAGCTGACGCCAAATATTCCGGAAATGAATGAAATATGGACGCCGGCTGATTCGGCATTGCAGACGGTTGCAACAGGAAAAGCGGATCCGAAACAAGCATTGGATCAAGCTGCTGAAACGGCCAAAGGACAAATCAAGGCAAAGCACAGCGGAAAATAAAGAGAAAGCTAGATTTGTATTGTAAGAGAGGTGAAAACGGTGCAGCATCGTCAAATCGCTTTGTTGCTGTCAATCATCCCGGGGCTCGGGCAATTTTATAACAAGCAATGGATAAAAGGTTTTGTCTTTCTTTTCTTAGGCGCATCGTTTTTTGCAGTCTTTGGAGATCTGCTCAATATGGGGTTTTGGGGGATTTTTACATTGGGAACAGAAGTGCCTCGGGATAATTCCGTGTTTTTGCTGGCGGAAGGGATTATCGCTGTAATCGTAACCTGCTTTGGCCTTGCGGTGTATTATGTGAATCTTCGCGATGCGTTTCAAAGCGGTAAACAGCGAGATGAAAACAAGCCATTGAGCTCCCTCAAGGAACAATACCAACATATTATTTCTCATGGCTATCCTTATGTCGTCAGCGGCCCATCTTTGTTTATATTAATTTTCGCCGTAATCTTCCCCATCTTATTCAGCTTTGCATTAGCGTTTACAAACTATGATTTGTATCATTCTCCTCCTGCTAAATTAATTGATTGGGTCGGTTTTCAAACCTTCTCAAACATTTTCACAGTTGATATTTGGAGGTCGACTTTTTTTGATGTGCTGGCTTGGACGGTGGTTTGGACACTTGCCGCATCCACACTGCAAGTCAGTTTAGGGATTTTTCTCGCGATTATTGTCAATCAGAAAGACATTCGTTTTAAACGCTTTTTCAGGACGATTCTCATTTTGCCATGGGCCGTTCCCGGATTCGTTACGATTTTAATTTTTGCAGGGCTGTTTAATGATAGCTTCGGTGCGATGAATCACGATATCTTGGCTTTCTTCGGCATAGAGCCTCTTCCATGGATGACAGATGCCAATTGGTCGAGACTTGCGCTGATTCTTATGCAGGGCTGGCTCGGGTTTCCGTACATCTTTCTCGTCTCAACAGGCGTCTTGCAGTCCATCCCGGACGATCTGTATGAAGCAGCCACGATTGATGGCGCTTCAGTCTTCGCAAAGCTGAGATACATTACGCTTCCAATGGTGTTCATTGCCATGGCTCCGATTATCATTACTCAGTTCACGTTTAATTTTAATAACTTTAATATTATCTATCTATTCAATGGAGGCGGTCCGGCTGTAACCGGATCAACTGCCGGCGGGACAGATATCCTTGTTTCGTGGATTTATAAATTGACAATGCAGTCAAGCCAATATTCACTCGCCGCAGCTTTAACCATTTTATTATCTGTGTTTGTCATCTCCATCGCTTTGTGGCAGTTCAGACAGACGAAGTCTTTTAAAGAGGAGGCATGAGGCATGCTGGCAGATATGAAGGTCAGAAAATATATCCGTCTTCTTCTCTCTTACTTGTTGTTAGCCTGTATGGCGGTCATCATTGTTTATCCTCTCCTTTGGACGGCAGGCGCAAGTTTTAACCCCGGCAATAGCTTGATCAGTACATCCATCATTCCGAAGCATCCGACATTCGACCATTACAAGGAATTATTTGCGGGCAAAGAAAGCCTTCAATATGTGCAGTGGTATATCAACTCAATGAAGATCAGCCTGTTTACGATGGCGGGGTCTTTAATCTGTGTGACGTTTACGGCCTATGCATTTTCACGCTTTCGATTTAAAGGGAGAAAATACGCTTTAACCCTCTTTTTATTGCTGCAAATGATTCCTCAGTTTTCGGCTTTAATTGCCTTGTTTGTATTGGCGCAAATCTTAGGAATGATCAATAGCCACTGGCTGTTAATCTTGCTTTATATCGGAGGGCTGATCCCGATGAATACGTATTTGATGAAAGGGTACATGGATTCCATTCCGATGGATTTAGACGAAAGCGCCAAGATTGACGGGGCCAGCAGCACAAGAATCTTCTTCCAGATCATTTTGCCATTATCAAAACCGATGGCGGCAGTGGTCGCCATGAACGGCTTTACCGGCCCGCTCGGAGATTTTGTGCTGTCCTCAACGATATTGAGAACGCCTGAATCATATACATTGCCCGTAGGTCTATTCAATTTAGTGAATGATGTTATGGGGGCCAGCTATACGACATTTGCAGCTGGAGCCCTGCTTATCAGCATACCGGTTGCCGTCATCTTTATCATGCTGCAAAAGAATTTTGTGTCCGGGTTAACCGCGGGGGGAACAAAAGGTTAAGAGATTAAGGAGGAGAATATGATGTCAAAGCTTGAAAAAACGCACGTAACAGGGGCAAAATTTATGCTTCACGGAGGAGACTACAATCCTGATCAATGGCTGGATCGCCCTGATATTTTAGCCGATGATATCAAGCTGATGAAGCTTTCTCATACGAATACGTTTTCTGTCGGCATTTTTGCATGGAGCGCGCTTGAGCCAGAGGAGGGCGTATACCAATTTGAATGGTTGGACGATATTTTTGAACGGATTCACAGCATAGGCGGCAGGGTCATATTAGCAACACCAAGCGGAGCTCGTCCTGCCTGGCTGTCGCAAACCTATCCTGAAGTTTTGCGCGTCAATGCCTCCCGTGTCAAACAGCTTCACGGCGGAAGGCACAACCACTGCCTCACATCTAAAGTCTACCGTGAAAAAACACGTCACATCAATCGGTTACTAGCAGAACGATACGGCAATCATCCTGCGCTGTTAATGTGGCATATTTCAAATGAATACGGAGGAGAGTGCCACTGCGATCTATGCCAGCATGCTTTCAGGGAGTGGCTGAAATCGAAATATGACAACAGCCTCAAGGCATTGAACCATGCGTGGTGGACTCCTTTTTGGAGCCACACATTCAATGACTGGTCACAAATTGAAAGCCCTTCGCCGATCGGTGAAAACGGCTTACACGGCCTGAACTTAGACTGGCGCCGGTTCGTCACAGATCAAACGATTTCGTTTTATGAAAATGAAATCATTCCGCTGAAAGAACTGACGCCTGATATCCCTATCACAACGAACTTTATGGCTGACACACCGGATTTGATTCCGTATCAGGGCCTAGACTACAGCAAATTTGCGAAGCATGTCGATGTCATCAGCTGGGACGCTTATCCGGTCTGGCACAATGACTGGGAAAGCACAGCTGATTTGGCGATGAAGGTCGGCTTTATCAATGACCTGTACCGGAGCCTGAAGCAGCAGCCTTTCTTATTAATGGAGTGTACGCCAAGCGCGGTCAATTGGCATAACGTCAACAAGGCGAAGCGCCCGGGCATGAATCTGCTGTCGTCCATGCAAATGATTGCCCACGGTTCGGACAGCGTTCTCTATTTCCAATACCGCAAATCGCGCGGATCATCAGAAAAATTGCACGGGGCAATAGTAGATCATGACAATAGCCCGAAGAACCGGGTCTTTCAAGAAGTGGCCAAAACCGGCGAAACATTAGAACGGCTGTCCGAGGTTGTCGGAACGAAGAGGCCCGCTGAAACGGCTATTTTATATGACTGGGAAAATCACTGGGCGCTCGAGGATGCTCAGGGGTTTGCGAAGGCGACAAAACGTTATGCGCAAACGCTTCAGCAGCATTACCGCACGTTCTGGGAACACGATATCCCTGTCGACGTCATCACAAAAGAACAGGATTTTTCACCATATAAACTGTTGATCGTCCCGATGCTATATTTAATCAGCGAAGACACCATTTCCCGTTTGAAAACGTTTACGGCTAACGGCGGCGCCTTAGTCATGACATATATCAGCGGGATTGTAAATGAGCATGATTTAACGTATACAGGCGGATGGCATCCGGATTTGCAAGCTATTTTCGGAATTGAGCCTCTTGAAACCGACACGCTATATCCGAAGGATCGAAATGCTGTCAGCTATCGCAGCCAAACATATGAAATGAAGGACTATGCAACCGTGATCGATGTCAAGACCGCATCAGCAGAAGCGGTGTATCAAGAAGATTTTTACGCGCGTACGCCAGCGGTGACAAGCCATCAATATCAACAGGGCAAGGCGTATTTTATCGGTGCGCGTTTGGAGGATCAATTTCACCGGGATTTTTATGAAGGGCTCATCACAGACCTGTCTCTTTCTCCTGTTTTTCCGGTTCGGCATGGAAAAGGTGTCTCCGTACAAGCGAGGCAGGATCAGGATAATGATTATATTTTTGTCATGAATTTTACGGAAGAAAAGCAGTTGGTCACGTTTGATCACAGTGTGAAGGATATGATGACAGGAGACATATTATCAGGTGACCTGACGCTGGAAAAATATGAAGTCAGAATTGTCGTAAATACACATTAGGCTGATGCTCTGCTCGATACGGGCGGATTCTTTTTCTAGCATATTTGAAAAACGCTTACTTTAGAGTGAGGGGTGGAATCATGAGGGGCAGAGTGAAAATGTTCTTTGCGGCTGCCATCGTGTGGAGTGCATTCAGTTCTACGGGAAATGCTGCTGCCATTGAGGGGCAGAAACATGTGCCTGAGCTTCGGACAGATGATCTTTTCGTTAAAAAAGTAGAGGGTATGAACAAGGACTTTATCAAAGGGGCAGATGTGTCCAGTGTTATTGCTTTAGAAAACAGCGGAGTCACCTTTTACAATACTAGCGGTAAACGCCAGGACATTTTTACAACCTTAAAACAAGCTGGCATCAACTATATTCGCGTCCGAATCTGGAATGACCCGTATGATTCAAATGGCAATGGGTATGGAGGGGGGAACAATGATGTTCAAAAAGCCATCGAAATCGGAAAAAGAGCCACAGCGAATGGAATGAAGGTGCTGGCCGACTTTCATTATTCTGATTTCTGGGCCGATCCTGCGAAACAGAAGGTACCCAAAGCTTGGGCGAATCTCAGCTTTGAAGCTAAAAAAACAAAGCTCTATGAGTATACGAAACAAAGCCTGCAAAAGATGATCAAGGAAGGCGTCGACATTGGCATGGTTCAGGTCGGAAATGAAACGACAGGGGCATTTGCAGGTGAAACCGATTGGGCGAAAATGAGCCAATTATTTAATGAAGGAAGCCGCGCGGTCAGGGAGACAGACCCAGGTATTTTGGTCGCGCTGCATTTTACCAATCCTGAAACGGCAGGAAGGTATTCATTTATTGCAGAAACACTCAGCAAAAACAAAGTGGATTATGATGTGTTTGCCAGCTCGTATTATCCTTTCTGGCACGGCACATTACAGAATTTGACCTCCGTGCTGAAGGCTGTTTCCGATACGTACGGCAAAAAAGTCATGGTGGCGGAGACATCATACACCTATACCGCTGAGGATGGCGATGGGCATGAAAATACAGCGCCAAAAAGCGGGCAGACGCTGCCATATCCAATTTCCGTTCAAGGCCAGGCGGATGCGATAAGAGATGTGATGCAGGCCGTAGCGAATACAGGCACGGCGGGACTTGGCGTTTTCTATTGGGAGCCTGCGTGGATTCCAGTCGGGCCGAAAACACAGGTAGAGAAAAACAAAGTGCTGTGGGACACATACGGGTCAGGCTGGGCCTCCAGCTATGCTGCTGAATATGACCCTGAAGATGCTGGGAAGTGGTATGGGGGAAGTGCTGTGGATAACCAAGCTTTGTTTGATGTTAACGGACACCCGCTGCCTTCCTTGCAGGTGTTTCAATATGCGGAGTCAGGCCATACCCCGAAGAAGCGCTGAAACATAAAAATCCATGAGATGTACTATCTCATGGATCATTTTATTTTAAATCAACTAATATAAAACATTCGTCATCACTTTTATGATGGGCTTCCTTATGATGATGCAGTGATGTAAGGATTTTCTCTTTCAGGTCAGCAATAGGCAAATCGGGATGATCCTTTAATAAATCAAATAAATAACATGAAGCTGTAGGGTCCATCACGCCATCCGTATATAGAAGGAGCCTTCCGCCCTCCGTGTAGGGAAGGCTGCTAGAATGAAACACCGTGTCTTCAAACATCCCGATCGGAGGCGCGGTTGCGTGCAGCGGATTTTGGGTTCCGCCGGCGCCCTGCCATAATGCTGGCGGATGTCCTGCGTTGACATAATTAATTTTTTGCCGGGCTGTATCAATCTCAAGATAAATGGCAGTACAATAATGTCTTGCTTCCTCATCATTTTGAAACAAGCTGTGGAGGTGGCGGTCTAATTCCTTCATGACTTTGACGGGGCTGAGACCTTGCGTGATCTGGCGCTGGAACAAAGGATGAAGAGACATCGTAATCAATGCAGATGAAATCCCGTGCCCCATCACATCAAGAATAATAATGCCGTAACGATGTTCATCAATTTGATAAAATCCGTATAGATCACCTGATAACTCACTGGATGCTTTGTAATAAGCGTCAATCTGAATCTGATCGTTTACAATCGGTTCAGTCAACGAGTTTTCTTGGATATTTCTGGCGAGCTCAAGCTCTCTTTTGGTATTTAATTTAAATTGCTCATTTTGTTTGTTGGTCTCAAGAAGTTCTTCTTGTTTGGCCTTCAGCGTTCCCAAGGCAATTTCTAACTCCGCATTGGCTTTCTGCTTGGCAAGCAAAGCTTCCTGGGCCGCGTTTTTGGCCATCAGCAGCTCATTTTCATATTCATTTCGCTTCCGCATCGGAATCAGAACACACTCGGTGACAGTTCCTCCGCTATCAGTTCTTACAACAGCATTGACAAGGACGGGAATTTCTTCTCCATCTCTTGTTCTCAGGGAAATGTATATTTCTTCAATGTGATGCTCCAGCTTCAAAAGCGGAACAAAATAAAGCTGGTAGAAAAGCTGTGCGGAAACGGTCAAAATTGTATCCATATGCTGGCCGATAACTTGTTCCTGCTCATAATTCAGAATGTTAAGCAGGGTACGGTTGACTGCTACTATCGAACCCTCTTCTGACAAAGTGAGGAAACCGCATGGTGCATCATTCAATTGTTTGTCCATTAAGAGGGTCACCTCTATCCCTTTCGTTCCTATATCACACGTATACTTTCAAATAATCGCTGATCAGCTGTATCGTCTCTTCCGGATGGCTCATGTGGGGGCAATGCCCGCGTGCCTCCATTTGTTTCAGTCTGCTATAAGGGAGGTGCTTATGCATATACTCACCTACTGCTGCCGGTGCGATGATATCATCTGCACATTGGAGAATAAGAGAGGGAACCGTCACCTTCGAAAGATCCCCCCGGTGATCAGAAAAAAACGCGGCTTTCGCGAACTGCCGGGCAATCACAGGATCAGTAGAACAAAAACGGCTTTCAAGTTCTTCCTTGATTTCAGGCCGATCTGGCTGATTCAGAACGGTTGCCGCAAATACAGTAGCCCAGCCTATATAATTTTTCTCCATCATCTCCAGCAAACCAAGGAGCTGCTCCTCCTCAAATCCTCCGAAATACTCAGGCGGATCATTCAAATAGCAAGGAGAAGGCCCCACCATCACGATATGGGAAAACAGCTCCGGGCGGCGGATGGAAGCTAGCATGCCAATGACAGCCCCAACAGAGTGCCCCACAAACACGGTTTCTCCCAGATCTAAAGCTTCACAAATATCAAGAACATCTTGGGCATAGCCGTCAAGTGTTCCGTAACGATTCAGGTCATATGCACGTAAATCCGAATTCCCCGAACCGACGTAATCAAATAAAATGACCTGATGTTCTTCTTCGAAGGCCGGCGCCACGGCATTCCACACACTTTGATCGCAGCCAAAACCAGGTGCAAAAATGATAGATGTTTTGCCGCTTCCCTTCACCTTCACATCATTTCGAGACAAAATCGCTTCGTTCATGATTGGCTCCTTTCAGCCGGAAAGTAAAATAAAGTTCAATATGTATATCATAACACTCGCCGTTTCAAGAGTGTGTCTTTCTATGAAAGTAAATAGAAGTTTAAAAGAAAGGGGACATCAGGCATAGGAGAGCTGGATGAATTGGAAGATGTAGAGGATGGATGGCCTAGGCACATGCGGTGGGGAAGAATATGACATTTGTCACTCTGATATCATGACACCCCATACTAACGTCATCTTCTCCGTCATTTTACAATCAATGTAAGCCATCAGGAGGTGCTCATGTGATGAATGAGATTGTATCAGTAAGCAATACGACAAAACATTTTCAGCAAAAAACAGCTGTAAACAACATCAGCTTCAGTATGAAAAAAGGAGAAATTGCAGCTATTCTCGGACCGAATGGGGCAGGGAAGACGACCGTCATCTCCATGATCCTAGGATTGCTGAAACCGAGTAAGGGAGAAATCAAACTATTTAACCGGGTTCCCGATGATCAACAGGTTCGCGAAAAAATAGGCGTGATGCTGCAGGAAGTGAGTGTCATGCCGGGTCTGAAGGTGAGTGAAATCCTCGAACTCTTCCGAAGCTATTATCCGAATCCATTGTCCATGAAAGAACTCGTTTCGTTAACAGCACTCACAAAAGAAGATTTGAAAACAAGAGCAGAAAAATTATCCGGCGGACAAAAACGCCGTTTGAGCTTTGCTTTGGCTCTTGCCGGGAACCCGGAGCTGCTGATATTCGATGAACCGACAGTCGGGATGGACACATCATCAAGACATCGATTCTGGCAGACCATTCATGGACTGGCGGACCAAGGAAAAACGATTATATTTTCAACTCATTATTTACAGGAAGCAGATGATGCCGCACAGCGAATCTTATTTTTTGCTGACGGGCGCCTTGTGGCTGACGACTCGCCAATGCAAATCCGCTCAAGGATTCAAAAACAGTCTGTTTCCTTTACGTTACATTCAGATGAATCCTTGGAAAGGCTGTCTCGTCATCCGGAAGTAGAGCGGGTGATCCACAAGCATAAGAGAACCATCATCCAAACATCAAATACAGACAAAGTGTTAGCGCTGATCTTTCAAGAAAACATACATGCACGCGATATCCGGATTGAGCAAGGAACGCTCGATGAGGCATTTCGCCAGCTGGCTGACGGAAACAGGGAGGCGATGTGAGTGAACATGCTGCAGAAACAAAGCATAGCTGAAATGAAAAGGGTGCTTAGGAATAAGTACTTTGTGCTTTGGTCGCTGATGATGCCGATTGCCTTTTATTATCTCTTTACCAATGTAGTGAATACCAACGTACCTGATCAACGTGCATGGGACGCCCATTACTTAATGTCGATGACAGTCTTCAGTGTGATGGGATCCTCTATCATGACGCTTGGAATCCGTATGGTTCAAGAGCGGTCACAAGGCTGGACAGCTTTTATCCGCATTACGCCTCTTCCGGATCATATCTATTTATCAGCTCAGATGATCGGCCAAAGTGTGATTCACGTTTTATCCATTACCGTCATTTTTCTGTTCGGCGCAATTATCAATGACATTGCCTTGTCACCGTTTGAATGGATCATGAGCGGACTATGGATTTTGTTTGGCGCATTGCCGTTTTTAGCGTTAGGTACACTCATCGGCCTCATGAGAAAAGTAGAAACAGCAGCCGGAATCAGTAATGTGCTTTACATGCTGCTCGCTTTAGGCGGGGGCATGTGGATGCCGTTTGAGGTCATGCCTGATATGATGCAGAACATTGGCCGGTGGCTTCCATCCTATCATTTCGGGAGCGGAGCGTGGGAACTTGTCCGAGGCGGGAGTCCAACCTGGAAAAATATTCTGGTATTAATCGCTTATTTGATGCTCTTCATGCTACTATCTAAATATATAAGAAGAAAACAAGAAGCGGTGTAATACATGAAACTCTTAACATCCATATTCCCTAGGCAATTCGGGTTTTTCCCTTATATCTTTCTGGTGTATACCATCATGCCGTTTCTTACTTTATTGAGAGAATCAGGCATCAAACAGGTGATTGGATATGGCATGCTGATCTTTTTTGTCATGGCATATCGCCAGTTGTTCTGCAGTGTCGACAGAGCTTCGTTTACGTATTGGCTTATCGTGCAAATGGCGGTTATTTTTATCTATAGTGTGTTTTACAATATTACCTATATCTATTTAGGTTTTTTCCCGGCAAACTTTGTTGGTTATTACAAAGAGAAAACAAAGTTTAACCGTGCGTTCTGCGGTTTAATCTTTATGCTGCTATTCCCTTGTTTTTATCAATTACTTGCGAATTCGGTCTCGCTCCGGGAGCTTTTTTCTGTTCTCCCGTTTCTCGTTATCATGCTCATTTCTCCATTTGGAATCCGTTCTTTGTTTCGGAGAATTGAACTCGAAACCAAGCTTGCCCAAGCCAACGAACAGATAAAAGAACTCTCCAAAAGGGAGGAGCGCGTTCGAATCGCCCGTGATCTTCACGATACTCTCGGCCATACTCTGTCGCTGCTTACATTAAAAAGCCAGCTGATTCAGCGGCTGGCAACATCTGATCCAGAACGGACCCGGCTTGAAGCAAAAGAAATGGAAACAAGTTCACGAGCCGCACTCAAGCAAGTTCGTGAGCTGGTTTCTGATATGAGAACAGTCACGATGACGGAGGAGCTCGCCAACATTCAGCACATATTAAGAACGGGGAACATTACCTTTCAATACGAAGGGGACGAAGACTTTTCAGCAATATCTCCCGTCACTCAAAATATTATTAGCATGTGTATGCGGGAAGCCGTGACCAATATCATCAAGCACAGCAATGCCACCCACTGCGCCATCACCATTACCCAGTTCGCTGACAAAATGAGGATAGTCATACGGGATGACGGAAAGGGAGCGGCGAAGGAAAAAATGTTTGGGAATGGCCTGCGGGGAATGGAAGAACGGCTCATGCTCATTGAAGGGGGATTAACGCTTTCAGCTCATAACGGAACAGTTGTGACACTGACAGTTCCTCTTATAAAAAAAGCGAGAATGATAGGAGGACGAAAAGAATGATTCGTCTGTTTATTGCTGAGGACCAGCGAATGCTGTTAGGCGCTTTGGGATCTTTGCTTGATTTAGAAGAGGATATGACAGTCATCGGACAAGCATTAAATGGGGAAGAGGCGTTAAAAGCCATTTTGAAGCTGGAGCCGGATGTATGCATTATGGACATTGAAATGCCGGTTCGAAGCGGGCTGGATGTGGCAGAGGAATTAATGCAAAAAGGCTGCGGCAGCAAGGTTATTATTTTAACCACCTTTGCCCGCCCAGGATATTTTGAACGCGCCGTCAAAGCCGGTGTACATGGTTATCTGCTGAAAGACGGCGAAATTGACGATCTGGCCGACGCCATCCGAAAGTGTGTAAAGGGAAAACGAGTCTTCAGCCCGGAGCTGACGTTTAATATGATGCGAGACGAAAATCCGCTTACTGTAAGAGAGCAAGAAATTCTGCGTCTGGCGGCTTTAGGCAAGACAACAAAAGATATTACGCTGGAACTCTATTTATCTCAAGGCACAGTCCGAAACTATATATCAGAAATCATCCAAAAGCTCGATGCGAAAAATCGGACAGAAGCAGCCAGCATTGCTGAGGAAAAAGGATGGATTTAATGTAGACCTGGTTATTTATAGCCAGGTTTTTTTGTTCATCTGGTTATTTATGGTTGAAATATTCAGTACGACTGTATATTATGGAACTATACAGTTGTACTGAATATGGAGGCCGATATATGAATGAAAATAAGCATTTGCCGCTGACTGAGACTGTTTACTATGTACTTTTATCTTTGTTACATCCTGCTCACGGCTACATCATTATGAAAAATATTGAAGATCTTAGCGGCGGAAGAGTTAAAATGGCGCCTGGAACTCTTTATGGCGCAATCGAAAACTTATTGAAGCATCAATTGATAGAGCCTTATCCAAGTGAAGACCGCCGCAGAAAAACATATATCATCACTGAACTTGGAAGAAGTGTATTAAGGAAGGACATGGAGAGAATGGAGCGGCTGGTTGAGATAACAAGGCAGGAGTTAAATAAAAAGGGGGAGGCCATATGAAGAAATACAGATATTTTACGGACATAGACTGTGAGGAACAGTGGCTCAATAAGATGGCAGATAAGGGGTACGGATTGAAAGGAAAGGGTTTTTTTTCCTATCGGTTTGCAGACGAAGCAACGTCAGACCCTTCTATCGTCAAAATAGACTATCGCACCTTTAAACATCCGGAGGATTTTACTGATTATCGCACTCTATTTGAAGACAGCGGATGGAAGCATCTTTTCAGTTCACAAGGCCTGCATTATTTTAGAAAAGAGAACTCCAGTGCATCAGATGATATTTTTTCTGATGCAGAATCCAGAGCTGGAAGATACAAACGCTTATTTCAAGCGTACTTTGCACTTTCATTTATATTCTTATCCTTCATCCTGACTCTCTTTACTGCCAATGCTTTGAATACTGATTTATTTATCCGTCCCCAGAGTTTGTATTATACGCCGGGACTGTGGGATAAGACCGGAGCAACTTTTATCGGAGCCTTTTTGTTTGAAACACCTTTTGCACTGATGAGAGGGGGAGCGGGATGGATTGTTCTCCTCAGCGCTCTTAGCTTCTTTTATCTATTTGTGAAAACATATAAAAAGTACAGGAAGTGCCTGTATGACCATTAAAAAGTGTGTTGCACCATGAACGTCTGTCCAGTGAAACAGGCGTTTTTTATTGCAGGAATGTATAGAAAACCCTTCCCTTCCATTATCAGAATAGTGTACGATATTCATATAGTTATTTTAACTCAGGTCATCAGATGACCTGATCATATATTGGGGATGAGAGAGGGGTTCATCATGAAAGTCTCACTTTTTGTCACTTGTCTTGTTGATATGTTTCAAACAAATGTCGGAAAAGCAACAGTTGAGCTGCTGGAGCGCCTTGGGTGTGAGGTTGATTTTCCGGAGGGGCAGATCTGCTGCGGGCAGCCGGCTTACAACAGCGGCTATGTGAATGACGCCAAAAAAGCAATGAAACGGATGATCGAAACGTTTCAGGATTCCGAATATGTCGTCAGCCCTTCCGGTTCCTGCACGACGATGTTCCGGGAGTATCCGCACCTGTTTCAGGATGATCCGAAATGGGCAGACAAAGCGCAAAAGCTTGCCGATAAAACGTATGAACTGACGGATTTTATCGTGAACGTCCTTGGGATAGAGGATGTCGGCGCGACCCTTCATACAAAAGCAACCTTACATACGTCGTGCCATATGACAAGGCTGCTCGGGGTTCGGGAGGAGCCAATGAAGCTTCTGAGCCATGTGAAGGGCCTAGAATTCACAGCGCTTCCGGGCAAACATAACTGCTGCGGATTCGGAGGAACGTTCTCCGTCAAAATGGCGCAGATCTCTGAGCAGATGGTCGATGAAAAAGTCGCATGCGTGGAGGAAACGGGAGCAGAGGTGCTGATCGGTGCTGACTGCGGCTGTTTGATGAATATCGGGGGACGGCTTGATCGTAAAGACAAGAATGTCAAAGTGATGCACATCGCCGAAGTGCTCAACAGCAGATAAAACTGGATTCAGAGGGGGAAAGGATCATGGCGATGAAAATCGGTACTGACGCTTTTAAAGAGCGGGTATCACAGGGGATCGATAATGAATTTATGAGAGGCGCTGTTTCGGGGGCGCAGGAGCGTTTGCGGACACGGCGCCTTGAAGCAGCCGAAGAGCTGGGTAACTGGGAGGAGTGGCGCTCGCTATCAGAGGAAATCAGGCAGCATGTCCTTGAAAACCTCGATTTCTATCTCGGCCAGCTAGCCGAAAATGTGGCGAAAAGAGGGGGGCATGTCTATTTCGCGGAAACAGCGGAAGAGGCATCTTCTTATATTCGCGATGTCATTCAAAAGAAGAATGGGAAGAAAATCGTAAAATCAAAATCAATGGTCACAGAGGAAATCAATCTGAATGAGGTGCTGGAACAGGAAGGCTGCGAAGTCGTCGAAACCGACCTCGGCGAGTATATTTTGCAGATTGATGATCATGATCCGCCTTCACATATCGTAGCGCCCGCCCTTCATAAAAATAAAGAACAGATACGCGATGTATTTAAAGAAAGGCTGGACTATCAACATACAGAAAAACCGGAAGAGCTAGTGATGCATGCGCGCGCCATCCTCCGGGAAAAGTTTCTGGAGGCGGATATCGGCATTACCGGCTGTAACTTCGCCATTGCTGATACGGGTTCTGTCAGCCTTGTGACCAATGAAGGAAATGGACGGCTTGTGAGCACCTTGCCGAAAACGCAAATCACTGTGATGGGAATGGAGCGGATTGTCCCGTCATTTTCTGAATTTGAAGTCCTTGTCAGCATGCTGACAAGAAGCGCTGTCGGACAGCGGCTGACAAGTTATATTACGGCTTTGACAGGACCGAAGCTGGAAGGGGAAGTGGACGGGCCGGAGGAATTCCATCTTGTCATTGTTGACAATGGCCGGTCCAATATTCTCGGAACGGAATTCCAATCCGTGCTGCAATGTATCCGCTGTGCAGCTTGTATCAATGTCTGCCCTGTGTATCGCCATGTCGGCGGACACTCATACGGCTCCATCTATTCGGGGCCGATCGGAGCGGTTTTATCGCCGTTGCTCGGAGGTTATGACGATTTTAAGGAGCTGCCGTACGCGTCTACATTGTGCGCGGCTTGTTCTGAAGCCTGTCCGGTCAAAATTCCGCTTCATGAGCTGCTTCTCAAGCATCGCCAGAACATCGTCGAAAAAGAAGGCAGAGCGCCGATCAGTGAAAAGCTTGCGATGAAAGCGTTCGGACTTGGCGCGTCCTCTTTGTCGCTTTATAAAATGGGCTCAAAATGGGCGCCAGCCGCCATGACGCCTTTTACAGAGGACGAAAAAATTTCGAAAGGGCCGGGCCCGCTCAAAAGCTGGACACAGATCCGCGATTTCCCAGCACCGCATAAATCGAGATTCAGAGATTGGTTTACAGACAGAGAAACAAGTGAACGCACGAAGGAGGAGCAGTGATGACGAAGGGAAACGTTCAGAATCAGGAGAGCTTTTTAAACCGAATCGCATCACGCCTGGGCCGTGAAAGAAGAACAGGGGGCGTGGCAGTCCCTGAGTGGGCGCATCAGCCGCAATATCAAACACTTAAAGGATATTCAGCGGATGACTTAGTCACAGTCCTCAAAAACCATTGCGTCAAAATCCATACAGAGCTGATTGAAACGGATTCAACCGGCCTTTACGATGCCCTCCGCGAGCAGGTCAGCCGGTTTTCCGGAGGCCCTGTCATCATTCCGAAGGACCCCCGCTTTGAAGAATACGGACTAAAAAGCTTGCTCACCAAGGACTGGCCGGGCGAAGGAACGCCGGTCTGGGAGTGGGATGCTGACAAAGGCGAAGAAAATATCAAAAAAGCGGAGCAAGCCAATGTAGGGATCACATTCAGTGAAATCACACTGGCTGAGTCGGGGACGGTTGTCCTCTTTTCCTCAAAAGACATCGGCCGGTCTGTCAGCCTTCTGCCGACGACCTATATTGCGATTGTCCCGAAATCAAGCATTGTGCCAAGAATGACGCAAGCCAGTGAAATCATCCGTCAAAACATTGCGGACGGCGTCACTGTTCCTTCATGCATCAACTACATTACCGGACCGAGTAACTCAGCCGACATCGAAATGGATTTGGTCGTCGGGGTGCACGGACCTGTAAAAGCCGCATACATTCTCGTTTCTGACCGTTGATTTTAAAAGCCCGGCATATGCCGGGCTTTCTGCTTGAAAAAAACTTCAACTATCCAATTTTTTGGCCGATGAGAAGAGTATGACTTGAAAAAGGAGGAAGTGCGATGAAAAAATGGCTGATTATAGCTGTTTCACTGGCGATTGCGATCGTGCTGTTTATGTATACACAAACAGAAGCGAAGGCAGCCGGCATGACATTAGGCTACACGACTGGGGATACGGCCTCATACAATTCTCTAACGAAGTATCATACATACATGAATGCCATCGCTACAGATACGTTTGCGTTTGAAAAAAACGGACAAGTCATTGGCGATGCCCCAAGCAAGCAGCTGACATATGCGAAAAAGAAAAAAATCAAGACCTGGGCTGTGATTTCAAACTATAATGACGACATTTACGATTTTGACGGAGATTTAGCCAAGCGGGTCATGAGTAATAAAACAGCGAAAAAACGATTCACAGATCAGCTAATAGCACTGGCCAAAAAGCACTCATACTACGGTATCAATATCGATTTTGAAGCAGTGAATCCAGAAGACCGATCCAAATACTCACGCTTCATTCAAGATGTTTCACAGGCTCTAAAAAAGAAACAGATCAAAACAATGGTTTCCGTTCCGGCCAAAAGCGCAGATGATCAAAACGATGAATGGAGCTGGCCGTATGATTATGCGAAAATCGGTAAATATGCCGACTACGTACAAGTCATGACTTACGACGAACACGGCATTTGGGGCGAGCCGGGCTCAGTGGCAAGCACAAGCTGGATCAAAAGCTCTCTGCAGTTTTCGGTTAAAAAAATCAAAGCCAATAAAGTCATCATGGGAATCCCGGCGTACGGCTATGACTGGGATATGAAAGACGGCAGCGGGAGCACAATGTGGGAATGGAATGAACTCAAGTCCCTCATCAAAAAGCAAAAAGCAAAGCCGGCATTCAACAAAAAGTCAGGTTCGATGACGTTTTCTTACGTTGACAAAAAGAAGCATAAACATGTCGTGTGGTATGAAAACGAAAAAACCATTCAAACGAAAAGCCGCCTGGCAAAGCAATATAAAATAGCAGGTGTCTCAGTCTACGCATTAGGAAACGAGTCAGAATCCTTTTGGAAAGCCATTCAAAAAGGGACAAAATAACAGTTTCTTTTTTTTCTGAAGTTATTGACAGGGAAAAGAGAAGCACGTATATTATGTTAATATATTCAGATCGTAAAATTTAAGTTTTTCAGAAAACTAAAACACATAGATTGGGAGCAGTAAAAGAAAGTGATCAGAACAGAGAGCTGCGGGATGGTGCGACGCAGCCTGATTCTTCTTTGAACTCGCCCGGGAGTGGTAAGACGAAAAGGAATAGATTGAATATTCCCCATGTTTTAACGGCTAACCTTCGTTACAGGTCAAAAGCTGGATTCTTTAGGAAGAATCAACAAGAGTGGTACCGCGGTCAGCCGAAGGCTCGTCGTCTCTTTATCTATTAGATTAGATAGGAGACGGCGGGTTTTTTTGTTTTTGAAAATGAGAAGGAGAGGTACAAGAGGATGAAAAAGGACAATCAGACGTTAAAACGCACGATGACGTCCCGCCATATTATGATGATGGCGCTGGGCGGAGCAATCGGCGCAGGTTTATTCAAAGGGAGCAGCTCAGCGATTGATGTGGCAGGGCCATCTGTCATTATCGCTTACCTGCTCGGCGGCATTATTTTGCTGTTTATTATGCAGGGGCTCGCGGAAATGGCTGTGCGCAATCGAAACGCCAGAACCTTCCGGGATCTTGTTCAACAGGTATTAGGAAATTACGCTGCTTATTTCTTGGATTGGATATACTGGAAAATGTGGGTGCTTAACATTGCGGCTGAAGCTGTTGTGGCTGCGATCTTTATTCAATATTGGCTGCCGGGCTGCCCGATCTGGGTGTTGGCATTAGGAATTTCTCTTATCGTCACGATTGTAAACTTGCTTTCTGTTAAAATCTTCGCCGAAACCGAATATTGGCTGGCAATGATCAAGATTACTGTTATTATTCTCTTTATTATATTAGGATTGTTGCTCTTATTTGTATCATTCGGTGATCATACAGCTGCCGGGTTTTCAAACCTGACAGAGCACGGCGGATTTTTCCCGCACGGCGGCACAGGGCTGATTACGGCGATGCTTGTCGTGATCTACTCTTACGGCGGTACAGAAATTATCGGTGTGACGCTTGCTGAAACAAAGAATCCGGAAAAGGTTGTCCCGAAAGCTGTCCGAAGCACACTGACACGGATTGTCGCGTTCTACCTGCTGCCGTTTTTCATCATCGTCAGCCTGATTCCATGGAATCAGGTCAATTCCGTTCCGGAAAGTCCTTTCGTTATGGTCTTTAAAATGGTAGGTATTCCGGGTGCGGATCATATTATGAACGCAGTCATCCTGCTGGCGATCATTTCTTCTATGAATTCAGGTTTATACGGATCATCACGCATTTTATATACACAGGCTACTGACGGAAGGCTTCCGAAGATCTTTTCGAAGCTTTCATCGAAAAACGTACCGATGTTTGCGATTCTGATGTGCACCTCCTCTCTCTATATTGGCGTATTGATTTCTCTGTTCGCAGGAAGCCAAACGTTTAATTACTTAATGGGATCATTGGGGTATACCGTTTTATTCATTTGGCTGATCATCGGATTCGCTCATTTGAAATCGAGAAAAGAGCAAACAGAAACACCGGCCTATTATGTAAAATGGTTCCCATACACCACATGGTTTGCGATTCTGGCGTTACTCGCCATTCTGATCGGGGTCATCCTGACAACGTCAATTGTCATTACCAGCATTACTGCGGCGATCTACCTTTTGATTACAGTTGTATATTTGGTCAAAGGACGCAAGCATCAGTAAATAAGGAACCCTCTTGTCACATCCGACAAGAGGGTTTTTATTATTGTGCAGCCTTCTTCTTTACACAGATCGCCGCTGCTTTTTGTGCTTTTGATTTTGAATTCACGAGGCAAATGCTCGTCACAATCAGCAGCAGACCCGCCAATAGGCTATAGGTGAGCGGTTCATGCAGGAAAATAGAGCTGGCCACGATCGAAATGAGCGGAATCAAAAAAGTATAGGAAGCGACCTTGCTTGCTTCTCCTGAACCGACAAGTGTAAAAAAGATAAGCCAACCGAGTGCGATAACGAATACAGAGATGAACAGCAGGCTCGTGATAAACGGAGCTGTCCATTGGATCGCAGAAAAGCTTTCTGTCCAAAGGCCGGATATAAGCAGAAACACGCTGCCGATCGTCAGCTGCAAGGCGACCATCCAGATGGAATCGACACGACTGCCTGTTTTTTTCATATATACTGTTCCGAGCGCCCAGCTGAGTGCGGAGCCGAGAGCCAGCAGAACCCCAATAACAGAAATATGCCCGCCAAAGCCTGCGGCACTAATGACAGCTACTCCTGCAAAACCGAGGATCAGCCCGATTACTTTCATGGCAAACATGGATTCGCCGAGCCACACCCAAGAAAACACGCCCATCAGAACCGGCTGAAAAAAGACGATCGCGGAAAACAGGCCCGCTGGAAGGTAGTTCAGCCCGATCGTTTGCAGGCCGTAGAATAACGTAATATTTAAAAGTGCAGAAATTAGATAAATCGGCCATGTTTCTTTTAAGCGCAATTTATGAATACGCGGCAGTGCGACAATGACTAATAAAAGCCCGCCGATCAGCGTCCGGATGCCCGCGAACAACAATGGCGGCGAATAGGCGAGCGCTGCTTTTGACAGCGGCCAATTGATGCCCCACATGATGACGAGAAAGGCGAGCAGGAGCGCTGTCCGCGTTTTTGAGAGCTGTTTCACTTTTCAATCACTCCTTGTAGAACTTTTCCATTATGATACTGTAGAATATAAGATAAATAAAATGAATCTTTTTTATAAGGAGCATAAGTAAATTGTTATGACCATTACACAATTAAGGGTTTTCGTGAAAATTGCTGAAACGGGAAGCTTTACAAAAGCGGGGCAGGCGCTGAACATGACACAGCCGGCTGTCAGCCATGCGATTTCCGCGATTGAAGCTGAGCTTGATGTGAAGCTGATCATTCGTGACCGCCGCAATGGCCTGATGCTGACCGAGACGGGGAAAAAAATCTTAGTCCACATCAGGGAAGTCTTAAAAGGCATTGAAAAAGTTGAGCAAGTCGCAGCCGCGGAAAAAGGGCTTGAACTGGGAACGATCCATATCGGCACATTCTCAACTGCCTCGGCTTATTTTATGCCGAAGCTGATCAGTGAGTTTAAACAAAAATATCCGAAACTGGAGCTCGTGCTGCACGAGGGAACTGTAAATGAAGTCAAGGAGTGGCTTCACACACGGATGATAGATGTCGGCATTCTTCTGTATCCAACAGAGGAGATGGAGTACATTCGGCTGAAAAAAGACAAAATGACCGTCGTGCTCAGGGACGATCATCCGCTTTGCAGCCGTTCGGCTATTACGCTGAAGGATCTCGACCGTGAACCGATGATCGTCTGTGACGGCGGCTATGAATCGCCTTTTATCGATATGTTCAGGCAGGCGGGCGCTACGCTTCACGCCGCTTTCACAGTCTATAACATGAACACCTCGGTCAATATGATCAGAGAAGGATTGGGCCTGGCGATTTTATCAGAAATGTCCATGTCGGGCATGCCGCTGCCAGAGCATGTGGTGACGCGGGATTTGGACCCGCAGGTGTACCGTGATGTGCAGCTTGCTGTTCCATCACTGAAGGAGGCTTCTCTGGCGGCTAAGCTATTCATTGATATGGCGCAGGAATTGTTTGGTGCAGAATAACGGTGCCAACCCGTTCGTTTTATATTGTTCGAATTTCATCGAATCAAATTCTTTTATTCCTGATTGCAGTTGTGTTATGGTGTGAGAGAAGTCCTTTCGATCATGACTTGACAGCTTGAGGCTGTTTACTGATATCACAATTGCAAAGGAGAAAAACATGTCTACTCAACAACGCAAAGATACCTTGCTTTCTGTCTTGAATTTATCTCCGGTTGTTCAGGGAGGAACGATTGCAGAATCATTCCGAAACAGCATGGACTTGGCGCGCCGTGCGGAGGAATGGAGCTATCACCGCTACTGGCTCGCTGAGCATCATAATATAGAAGGTGTCGCAAGCTCTGCCACCGCGGTTCTGATCGGCCATATTGCCGGCGGCACAAAGAAAATCCGCGTCGGCTCCGGCGGCATTATGCTTCCGAACCACTCTTCACTAGTGATTGCTGAGCAATTCGGCACACTGGAAACGCTGTATCCCGGACGGATTGATCTGGGGCTCGGACGTGCGCCGGGAACAGACCAATTGACAGCAAGAGCGCTCCGCAGAAACATCAGCAGCGGTGAAGATTTCCCAGAACAATTAGAGGAACTGCGCAATTACTTTAAACCGTCCGGAAATGTGCGCAATCAAGTCCGCGCCATTCCGGGAGAGGGCATAGATGTGCCGATTTGGCTGCTGGGTTCAAGCGGCTTCAGCGCCCGACTGGCAGGCGAACTGGGTCTTCCGTTTGCGTTCGCCGCTCATTTCTCGCCGGCGAATACGGTTCCCGCTTTGGAGCTGTACCGCAATTCGTTTACGCCGTCAGAAGTGCTCGACGAACCGTATGCAATGGTCGGTGTAACGATTATCGCCGCAGATACAAACGAGAAAGCGCAGCATCTGGCTACATCGCATTACCAGCGATTCCTTGATCTAGTACGCGGCACCCCGAACCAGCTTAAGCCGCCTGTTGAGGATATGGATCAAATCTGGAGCCCGTATGAAAAAGCGATGGTCAATGAACAGCTGAGCTCCACGATTGTCGGCGGTCCGGAAGAAGTGAAGGTGAATCTGGAAGGATTTGTCAAAACGACACAGGCTGATGAAATTATGGTCAACTCAGAAACCTATGAACACGCAGACAGAATGCGTTCGTTTGAAATCATCGCTGATGTGTGGAAAAACAGATAATCAAAAAGCACGCAGATAATTTTGCGTGCTTTTTGATTTCTATTATTTGGGTCGGATTGTATTATATTGAATTTTTTAAGGTATATGATACTATTAAATCAAATCAGAAAATTTTTTAAAAATAGGCACGAAAGGAATGCTTACATAAATGCCTACTTCTTTAAAGTCGGTTTTTGGTATCTCAAGGAACGTTTTAAAAAGTTATGTCGACAGACAGCAAATAGATGAGGATTACCAAGATAAGATAGAATTAACTGATCACCATATCGTAATATATGGTGAAACAAAAGTTGGCAAGACTTTGCTTAGAAAAAAGTATGTTACAAAAGATGAAAATACTATCGTAATTGATTGTACAAAAGGGGTAAACTTATCCGATATCTACACTCAAATCTTATATAAAGCTGGTATTGAAATATCTGAAAGCCTTTCTAAAAGTATTGAGAAATGTACAAAGTTAGATAGTCAAGTAGAGGCAAACCTTTTTCAATTTATAAAGGCTAAAGTATCCGGTGAATCAACTGAAAAAGAGCTTTCTAGTGAAACTAGAAGAGTGAATTTGCCTAATACCGTAAGTGTTAGAGTTGCTGAAGCGCTAGTTAGCAAAGAAATACAATTTATTGTACTTGATGATTTTCATTATTTAAATTTAGTAGATCAATATCTTTTAGCTTTTGATTTAAAAATGTTTTATCAAATTGGTCTACGTTTTATTATAATCGGAACTAAAATAAATAATGGTTATTTTGAGAAATTTAACGGCGAATTAGCACAAAGGATTGATTATATTGATGCAACTAGATGGTCAAAGAATGATTTGTTAGAAATAAAAAAAAGAGGATGTAGAGAACTTAATATTGATATAAGCGATGATGTAATAAACTATTTTGTAGAAGCATCTAGCCATATTGTTGCGGTATATCAACAACTTCTCTTTGATTACTGCCGTGAAAGCGGTGTGAGACAGTCTAGTAATCATCAAGTTATCTTAAATGATTTAGAATTGGCGATAAAGTGTAATAAATTATACTATAAAAGAATCAGTGAGGAATATCTAAAGAGGATTCAACATATTGCAGATGGAGAAAGAAAAGGAAAATTAAAACTATACTATTACATCATGAAAATTGTTTTAACTTCTAATAATGACGTTGCTAGAAAAGGATTTTCATTTCAGTATATTTATGATAACCTCTTGCAAATACATATGAATAAAACTATAAATCATGGTGCTCTAACATCTGTGCTTAACCATTTTGAAGAATTACAAACAAAAAAGAATATTTTCCCTAAAGTCTTTTCTTATTATGACAAAAGGTTATATAACAGACTCCTTATTTTACTATATTTTAAAGCACTTTGATAAGGAAAATATTGATGAGGTACTCCCGCCGCATGATTTTCAATTAAGTTTTAATTTTAATAACTAATTAAAATGAAGACAGCTATCGTGTAAATGCTGTCTTCATTTTAGTTTCTTCGCCGATTGGCGAATGATCAACTCAGGCTCAAATATGACATCCTCTTGCTTCGGCTTTTTATGCTCTAAGCAGTCAATAACATATTTTGCAGCCGCTTTTCCCAGCACAGACTTCGGGTGCTTCACAGAGGTTAATTTCACCTCGGAGATTTGCGCGAAATGAGAATCATCATACCCAACGATGGACATATCCTCAGGCACTTTGATATCCATCTCCCGCAGCATATCAATCACCTTCAGCGCAATTTCATCGTTATAACAAAGTATGGCTGTCGGCATATGCTTGCTGTTTTTCTCCAATGTGGCTTTCACTTTCTCCAGCAGTCTTGATTCTTTTTCTTCCGTCGTAAACGTCACAATCATATCCGGAGAAGGGAATAACTCACGCTCACGATGCGCCTGTATAAATCCGTTCATCCGTTTGACACCCTGCGTGTCATCAGCTTTAAAAATACCCATCATGTGCGTATGGCCGAGAGAGAGCAGGTGCTCGGCCGCCATCACACCGCCTTTCACATCATCCAGAGTAAAACTTGGTGCGGCAAGCTCGGCGTATGACGCATTAATCATCGCAAAAGGAATGCCGTTTTTCTCTAAATTAAGATAGTAGCCAATATTCGGCGTTTGCAGAGCGCTTTTTGTCGGTTCTACAATCAATCCGTCAATATGCTGTGACAGCAGGTTTTCTAATCCTCTGCGTTCATTGTCCGGATTGTTGTTTGTGCTGGTCAATAGCATAGAATATCCCTGCTCGCTTAAATAGGATTCGATTCCTCTAATGATGCTCGGGAAAATATAGTCTGATATGTAGGTTGTCAGAACACCGATCGTTTTATTGGAATGCAGCGCTGACTTAGCAGAGCGTGAAGCGACAAAGGTGCCCCCGCCTTGCACGCTGTACAGCAGACCTTGTGATACGAGGTCTCCGATCGCTTTGCGAATGGTATGCCGGCTGACGCCAAATTGCTGCATTAACTCGTTTTCGGTAGGGATCTTTTGATCGGGCAGAATTTTGCCTTGATTAATCCATGAACTGATTTCTTCTTTTACTTGAGCATATTTTGGTAACATATCCATTCCTCCAAAATGTATACGGACAAATTTCAGTATATCACAGTGATCTATACAAGAAAACATTGACAGAAAATGCAAACGGGATTATCCTATATTTGTACGTACTAATAAACAATAATTTTCGTTAAATTTTTAAATAAGTACGTACAATTAGAAAGAGAAATGTAAACGCTTTACTCAACATTCGGGAGGGCAGGGAAATGAAGAATACTCCAACTCAATTAGAACCAAATGCTCCTGTAACACGAAGCCATTCAATGGGATTTGTCATTTTGATCTCATGCGCGGCGGGACTTGGCGGCTTATTGTACGGCTATGACACGGCAGTGATTTCAGGCGCCATCGGTTTTCTGAAAGATTTATACAGTCTGAGTCCGTTTATGGAAGGGCTTGTGATTTCCAGCATTATGATCGGAGGAGTAGTGGGCGTCGGAATTTCTGGATTTTTAAGCGACAGGTTCGGACGGAGAAAAATTTTAATGACAGCTGCTTTGTTATTTGCGATATCAGCCATCGTTTCAGCGCTTTCTCAAGACGTGTCTACCTTAATTATTGCAAGGATTATCGGAGGCCTCGGGATTGGGATGGGCTCATCACTCTCTGTTACGTATATTACGGAAGCTGCGCCGCCTGCCATACGCGGAAGCCTTTCTTCCTTATATCAGCTCTTTACGATATTGGGTATTTCCGCGACGTACTTTATTAATCTCGCTGTGCAGCGGTCTGGAACATACGAATGGGGTGTGCACACCGGCTGGAGATGGATGCTCGCTTATGGAATGGTGCCGTCTGTGATCTTTTTCCTCGTATTGCTCGTCGTGCCGGAAAGTCCGAGATGGCTGGCGAAAGCGGGCAAAACAAAAGAAGCGCTAAAGATACTGACACGTATTAATGGAGAAACTGTTGCAAAAGAAGAATTAAAGAACATTGAGAACTCTTTAAAAATAGAACAAATGGGATCGCTCTCCCAGCTTTTCAAGCCGGGTCTCAGAAAGGCGCTTGTCATTGGAATCCTGCTGGCACTGTTTAACCAAGTCATTGGCATGAACGCGATTACTTACTACGGGCCGGAAATCTTCAAAATGATGGGATTCGGACAAAATGCCGGATTTGTGACAACCTGTATCGTAGGGGTTGTAGAAGTCATCTTTACCATTATTGCGGTGCTGTTGATTGATAAAGTCGGACGAAAAAAACTGATGTCCATCGGATCTGCTTTTATGGCTATTTTTATGATCTTAATCGGAACGTCGTTCTACTTTCAGTTAACAGGCGGACTTATGCTGGTCTTCTTTATTTTAGGTTTTGTGGCGGCATTTTGTGTATCTGTAGGGCCGATCACATGGATTATGATTTCTGAAATCTTCCCGAACCATCTGCGTGCGCGGGCCGCGGGTATTGCGACCATCTTTTTATGGGGAGCAAACTGGGCGATCGGACAGTTTGTGCCAATGATGATCGATTCATTCGGGCTCGCCTATACATTCTGGATTTTTGCGGTGATTAACATCCTTTGCTTCCTGTTTGTTGTTACGATCTGTCCGGAAACGAAGAACAAATCGCTTGAAGAGATTGAAAAGCTCTGGATAAAATGAAAACGCTTTAAAAAAAACAGGCCCTTTCTTTTGGAAGGGCTGTTTATGTTGGGATGCACCTTTTGGCGTTTACTGTATAAGATATAGATATATAGGAAAAAATAATGCTGGATAAAACGCTGCGCATGAAACTCTGCGAATATTGTCGATGAATTGACTCTTAACAGTTGAATAAACAATTCCACCCTGTTAAAATAATTAAAGAAAGCAGAAATAATTTTTTTTGGCTATGATGGGACGTTTTTTGTCATAGCGGGACGTATAATGTCCAGCGAAAAAAGGAAGGAACGTTTGAGTCATGAACCAGTTAATACAAGCTCAAAAAAAATTATTGCCTGATCTTCTGCTCGTTATGCAAAAGAGGTTTGAAATCTTGCAGTATATCAGGCTGACAGAACCCATCGGGCGAAGAAGCCTGTCTGCCAGTCTCG
>NZ_JAVAXX010000210.1:0-11603 GCF_042709275.1 Bacillus sp. LR_5
CGATCAAGCGGAAATCGAAAGGCTGAGTGACAGGACAAGCTTGAAGCGTGTATTCGCCGGAGGTGAACCGCTTGCGCCCCGTACGGCAGCCCGTTTTGCTTCTGTATTGCCGCAGGTATCATTAATCCATGGCTACGGGCCGACAGAAGCAACGGTAGACGCGGCATTTTACGTATTGGATCCAGAACGGGACAGGGATCGTTTGCGGATTCCGATTGGGAAACCCGTACCCGGTGCGCGTTTGTATGTTTTAGATCCGCATTTAGCCGTACAGCCTTCCGGTGTCGCCGGCGAACTGTACATTGCCGGAGCGGGTGTTGCCAGAGGTTATTTGAATCGGCCGTCATTAACGGAGGAGCGTTTTCTTGAAGACCCGTTTTACCCGGGGGAACGCATGTACAAAACCGGCGATGTGGCGCGCTGGCTCCCTGACGGGAATGTTGAATTCCTCGGGCGCACGGATGATCAGGTGAAAATCCGCGGCTATCGGATTGAACCGGGAGAAATTGAAGCGGCACTAAGAAGCATAGAAGGCGTAAGAGAGGCGGCTGTTACCGTACGGACAGACAGCGGGGAGCCGGAATTATGCGCTTATATAGAAGGGCTCCAAAGAAACGAAGTGCGGGCACAGCTTGAGAGACTGTTGCCGGGCTACATGGTCCCAGCCTATATGATAGAGATAGAACAGTGGCCGGTTACGCCAAGCGGAAAGCTCGACCGAAACGCCCTGCCAGCTCCTGGCGGAGCGGCAGATGCGGAGACCTACACAGCGCCGAGAAACGTGACTGAGATGAAGCTTTCTCAGCTGTGGCAAGACGTGCTGAAAAATGGCCCTGTCGGGATTCACGACAACTTTTTTGACCGCGGGGGGCATTCCTTAAAAGCAACGGCGCTTGTCTCACGGATCTCAAAAGAATTCGATGTACAGGTGCCGCTAAAAGATGTGTTTGCCCATCCGACGGTAGAAGGGCTGGCGGCCGTTATCCGTGAAGGAACGGACAGTCCATATAAAGCGATAAAACCGGCTGAAAAACAGGAAACCTATCCGGTTTCCTCTGCCCAAAAGCGGATTTATGTCCTTCAACAGCTGGAGGACGGAGGGACAGGCTACAATATGCCGGCTGTGTTAGAGCTCGAAGGGAAGCTCAACCCTGAAAGGATGGACAGAGCTTTCCAAGAGCTGATCAAGCGCCACGAGTCGCTTCGGACCTCCTTCGAACAGGACGCAGGAGGCGATCCGGTGCAGCGCATCCATGACGAGGCGCCGTTTACGTTACAGACTACAGTTCTCGGCGCACGAACCGAAGAGGAGGCCGCAGCCGCATTTATCAAACCGTTTGATCTCAGCCAAGCGCCGCTGTTCCGTGCCCAGATCGTAAAGGTATCAGATGAGCGGCACCTGTTGCTGGTTGATATGCATCACATCATTTCAGACGGTGTTTCCGTCAACATTCTGATTCGGGAATTCGGTGAGCTGTACAATAATCGGAAGCTTCCGGCACTGCGCATTCAATATAAAGACTATGCCGTATGGCAAGAAGGATTCAAAACAGGAGACGCGTACAAAACGCAAGAGGCGTACTGGCTGAAGCAGCTTGAGGGCGAGCTGCCTGTGCTGGATCTTCCGGCTGATCATGTCCGCCCGCCTGTGCGAAGCTTCGCGGGTGACAAGGTCTCATTTATGCTGGATCAAGAGGTTACATCAGGCCTTCACAAGCTAGCACGAGAAAACGGAAGCACACTGTACATGGTGCTTCTTGCGGCTTACACCGCGTTCTTGTCACGCTTAAGCGGACAGGAAGATATCATCGTCGGCTCGCCAATTGCCGGCCGGCCGCACAAGGATCTTGAGCCGATACTCGGCATGTTTGTGAACACGCTGGCGCTTCGGACGCGCCCGGAGGGCGGGAAGCCGTTTGTACAGTACTTGCAGGAAGTGCGTGAGACAGCATTGGAAGCCTTTGAGCACCAAGATTACCCGTTCGAAGAGCTTGTTGATAAGCTTGAATTGACACGGGATATGAGCAGAAATCCGCTGTTTGACGTAATGTTTGTTCTTCAAAACATGGATCAGGAATCGTTGGAGCTGGATGAACTTTGTCTCAAACCTGCAGCAAACAATGGGCATCAAACGTCCAAATTTGATTTAACCCTATATGCCCAGGAACAGCTCCACGGTTTGCTGACGTTCCAAATGGAGTTTAGTACTGACTTATATAAGAAAAAAACGATAGAAAAGTGGCTTCAATACTTCATCAATATGTTACTCTCCATCATCAAAGACAACAAAGCCGCTCTCGGAACAATAAATATCCTGAATGAGGATGAGACCCATTACCTTATCCACGAGCTCAATCGTACAAAAATAGATTATCCAAGAAATGAAACCATCAGCAGACTCTTTGAAATGCAGGCAGAACAAACGCCTAATGCTGTAGCAATTGTCAGCGACACCCAAGTATTCACTTACGAGGACCTGAACAGCTGGGCAAATCAAATTGCCTCAGTTCTACAGATAAAGGGCGTAGGGCCTGATAGTGTTGTAGCCTTGTTGACAGGCAGAACACCAGAACTCATTGCAGGAATGCTGGGCATTCTAAAAGCCGGGGGAGCCTATCTGCCTATTGCTTCTGATCTGCCTGTTGAACGAATAGCTTATATGCTGTCAGACAGCGGGGCGGCATTACTCCTTCAATCTGAAAAAACAGAAAAACAACTATTAGACATTGAATGTGAACAAATCATAATCGAAGATATTCAAAAGCAAGGAAAAACGAAGAACGTTGATTCTTCAGCAGGGCCACATTCACTCGCATATATCATTTATACCTCTGGATCAACCGGTAAACCAAAGGGTGTCATGATTGAGCAGCGAAGTGTAATTCGTCTTGTTAAAAACAGCAATTATATTACATTTACACCTGAAGACCGCCTTCTGATGACATCATCAATCGGTTTCGACGTTGGGTCATTTGAAATTTTCGGACCGCTGCTAAATGGTGCCGCTTTGCATCTGTCCGATCAACAAACATTTCTCGATTCCCATCAGCTTAAGAGGTACATAGAACATCAAGGAATCACAACGATTTGGCTGACATCTTCTCTATTCAATCATTTGACAGAGCAAAATGAACAAACATTTTCACAGCTGAAACATTTGATTATTGGCGGAGAAGCTTTGTCGCCGAGCCACGTCAATCGAATCAGAAATGTCTGCCCTGAAGTATCTATATGGAATGGATATGGCCCTACCGAAAATACAACTTTTTCGACATGCCTTCACATTCAAAAAACATATGAACTTTCCATTCCGATCGGGCGGCCGGTTGGTAATTCCACCGCTTTTATCTTAAATCAATGGGGAGTGCTGCAGCCGGTCGGAGCTGTCGGTGAACTTTGTGTCGGCGGAGATGGCGTCGCCAGAGGATATTTGGGCCGTCCTGATTTAACGAAAGAGAAATTTGTCCCACATCCATTTGCACCTCGCGATCGACTGTATCGCACAGGTGATCTGGCACGCTGGCTTCCTGATGGCACAATTGAGTACGTTGGCCGTATTGATGATCAAGTAAAAGTCAGAGGCTATCGTGTGGAGCTGGGTGAAATCGAATCAGCACTTCGTCAAATAGACGGGGTCAAAGAAGCCGCAGTGTTAGCACGTACAGCCCAGACCGGGAGCAAAGAGCTGTTTGGCTATATCAGCGTAAAAGCAGGCACGAATGCTGAACAAGTGCGTTCACTTCTCGCGCGTTCGCTGCCAAACTATATGATCCCGGCGTACATTATTGAAATGGAGACTCTTCCGCTCACATCAAACGGCAAATTGAACCGAAAAGCACTTCCTGAACCAAATTTCACATCTAAACAAACGTACGCTCCGCCTCGAAATGACCTTGAAGACCAACTTGTGTTGATCTGGCAGGAGGTTCTCGGCATCCAGAGGATCGGAATAGAGGATTCGTTTTTTGAATTGGGTGGAGATTCAATCAAAGCGCTTCAAGTTTCTGCACGCCTTGGGCGCTATGGGCTAAGCTTGCAGATAAGTGATTTATTCCGTCATCCAAAGATAAAGGACTTATCACCATTTATCCGTAAGTCAGAGAGAATCATAGAGCAAGGACCCGTTCAGGGAGACGTTCCTTGGATGCCTGTTCAGCAATGGTTTTTTTCACAAGATATTGAAGAAAGACACCATTTCAATCAGTCTGTCATGCTATTCCATTCTGGACGTTTGTCTGAAAACGCCCTTAGACCAGCCTTGAAAAAACTGGCGGAGCATCATGATGCGCTTCGGATGGTTTATCGCAACGATGATAGGCGATGGATTCAAATCAACCAAGGCATTCATGAGTCACAGCTATACAGCTTAAGAACCTCTGATCTTTCACAGTCAGAAAGCGGCTGGGAGACGCAAATCAAACAAGAAGTTGCAGATCTTCAGCAAAGCATCAATTTGCAGGAAGGACCATTGTTGCACGCCGCTTTGTTTAAAACACTGACCGGAGATTACTTGTTCCTTGCGATCCATCACCTTGTCGTTGATGGTGTCTCATGGCGGATTTTGCTGGAGGATTTGTCAGCAGGATATCAACAAGCTGCTGCAGGCCAGACGATCCAGCTTCCACCTAAAACTGATTCCTATCAGGAATACGCAAGACGCATACAGGAATATGCCCAAAGCAGTAAGCTGATTCGCGAAGAGGCGTATTGGCGAACTGTAGAAGAACAGCAAGCCGCAGAACTGCCCTATGAAATACCGCATCATCTGAACATCGACTTCAGCAAAAGGGACTCATTAAGCTTTTCACTGACTGAAGCAGACACCGCCGTCTTGCTGCAAAACGTCAATCACGCCTATGGCACAGATACACAAGATATTCTGTTAACCGCAGCATCCTTGGCGATTTGTGAATGGACAGGAGGAAGCAAGCTCCGTATCGCTATGGAAGGACACGGGAGAGAACACATTCTGCCAGAGTTAGATATCAGCAGGACGGTAGGCTGGTTTACATCCATGTACCCGGCCCTCATAAGCTTTGAAAATCATAGGGATGAGCTCGGAACCTCAGTAAAAACCGTTAAAGATACACTGGGCCGGATACCAAACAAAGGGGTAGGTTACGGTATGCTGAAATACCTTACACACCCTGAAAATAAAAGCATTACGTTTTCAAAAACACCTGAAATCAGCTTTAACTATTTGGGCCAGTTCAACGACAGCGAAAGACAGGACACCTTCCGCCCATCAAGCCTTGGTAGCGGAAAGGATATCACTCATACATGGAAGCGTGAGCAAATCATCGAGATGAGTGCAATGGCAGCAGACAAAAAGCTCCATTTCAATCTTAGTTATCCGCCAGCCCGCTTTCACAGAAACACAATGGAGCAGCTTATTAACAGGATTGAACACTTTTTGCTGGACATTATGAAACACTGCGCCGGTCAACAGAAAGCAGAAAAGACACTGAGCGATTTCAGCAGTCAATCATTAACGGCAGAGGACTTGGACAGCATATCCAGCTTGGTGGAAGAATTGTAGAAAATCGTGACAGGGAGACATGAACATGACAAAAGCGAATTCAATTCAGGATATTTATCCGCTGTCTTACATGCAGGAAGGGATGCTTTTCCATTCCCTCCTGCAAAAAGATTCACAGGCGTATGTTGAGCAAGCTTCTTTTACAATAGAAGGAAAAGTCAACCCGCAGTTTTTTCAAAACAGCATCAACGCTCTTGTAGAAAGACATGATATTTTCAGAACGATTTTTATCAGCCAAAATGTTTCCTCCCCCCAGCAGGTTGTTCTGAGAGAACGAAATGTCATCGTACTGGAAGAAGACATTACTCATTTAAACGAGGCGGAGCAATCACAGTTTATCGAGCAATGGAAAGAAAAGGACCGGGACCAGGGGTTTCATTTGCAAAAGGATGTGCTCATGCGCATCGCTCTGATTCAAACAGGAGAGAGCCAGTACTCTTGCATTTGGACCTTTCATCATATCATGATGGACGGTTGGTGCCTCAGCATTGTGCTAAAGGAGTTTCTGCATATTTACGCATCTTATGTAAATGCATCCCCTATAACATTGGAGCCGGTCCAGCCATACGGAAAGTATATCAAATGGCTGATGGAGCAAGACAAAGAGCAGGCGGTTTCTTATTGGGACCATTATCTTTCCGGCCACGAACAGCAAACCGTACTCCCGAAGCAGAAAAAAACAAAGGGAAAAAGCAGGCAGGAACACGTTACATTTTCATTCTCTAAGGAAGAAAGCAGCAGACTTTCAGAGCTTGCTGCAAGAGAAGAAGTGACACTCAGTACGATTTTTCATACCATTTGGGGCATTCTGCTGCAAAAATATAATAATAACGATGACGCCGTATTCGGTTCTGTCATTTCAGGAAGGCCCGCAGAAATCGAAGGCATTGAACATATGGTAGGTCTTTTCATTAATACGATGCCGATTCGGGTGCAGGGGGCAAAAACGCCATTTCTTCAACTTATAAAAGATATGCAAAAAGACCGTCTTGCCGCTGAAGCGTACAGCTACCACCCTTTGTATGAGATTCAATCCCGCTCAGCTGTTAAGCAAGGGCTGATTGATCATATTCTCGTATTTGAAAACTATCCGGTGCAGCAAGAGATTCAAATGCTGAACAAACAGGAACATGCTTCTGATCTTTTTCAGATTCATAATTTCACTGTCGCAGATGAAACCAACTACAGCTTTTATCTTATGGTGGCGCCAGGGGAAGAAATTCATATCAAAATGAACTATGATGCGGAGCAGCACGATCGGTCTTTTGTGCTCTCTGTCAAAGAGCATCTTCTGAATGCTGTTTCACAAATCTTAAATAATCCGAATCTTCCACCTGAAGAAATCGATATCACGACAGATACTGAAAAGCGGCAGCTGATTGGAGAAATCACAGATCGAACACCAGTTTACGAAACCATCCATGCCATGTTTGAAAAGCAAGCGGAAAAGACACCAGATGCTCATGCTGTAATTGATCAAGCCTGCTCATTAACATACAGAGAACTGAATAAAGCGGCTAACAGATTGGCACGGCATTTACGAATGAAAGGCGTTGTGAGACAGGAACCCGTTGCGATTATGATGGATCGCTCTGCGGCGTTTATCACCGGCATTCTTGGAATCTTAAAGGCAGGCGGCGCCATTGTTCCCGTTGATCCGCATTACCCGGCTGACAGAATCCGTTATATTCTGCATGATTGCGGCTGTTCGCATGTTGTTTCACAAGCGCATCTTTCCTCATCGTTAGAAGACAATTACATTATCACTTATCCAGAAGAAATCGAAAGCAAAGTAGACGGCAGTAACATAAAGTCAGTCAACAATGCTGACGATCTGCTGTATATGATTTATACATCAGGCACAACAGGTAAACCAAAGGGTGTTCAATTTGAGCATCGAAACATGGCTAACTTGCTGAAGTTCGAATATACTCACTCCGGCATTGACTTTGAAGCAGATGTTCTGCAATTTGCGACACCTTCGTTCGACGTCTGCTATCAAGAAATATTTTCTGCGCTTCTGAAAGGCGGCACACTGCACATCGTGCCAGAAGCCATAAAAAGAGATGTGCCTCAGCTGTTTGCATTTATAAACAAGCATCAGACGAATATTGTGTTTCTCCCAACTGCTTTTATCAAAATGATTTTCAGCGAGCGAGAACTTGCGAACTCGTTTCCTGATGGCGTCAAACACCTGATCGCAGCCGGGGAACAATTAATGATTTCAGACCTTTTCCAAGATGTGTTGCGTGAACGCGGCATACACCTGCACAATCATTACGGACCTTCAGAAACTCATGTGGTATCTACGTATACCATTCATCCTGGAGACCCTATTCCTGAGCTTCCGCCAATCGGTAAACCGATAGGCTGTACTGATCTATATATTTTGAATCATCAAAAACAGCTTCAGCCATGCGGCGTACCAGGCGAACTCTATATTTCCGGCGCAAGTGTTGCCAGAGGATATGTCAATCACGATAAACTGACAAGCGACAAATTTTCATCCGATCCATTCAAGCCTGGTGTGATCATGTACCGGACAGGTGATTTGGCCAGACGGCTTGAAGACGGCAACATCGAATATATCGGACGGGCAGACAATCAAGTGAAAATCAGAGGTTATCGAATTGAGCCGCAAGAAATCGAAGTCACGTTAATGAATCACCCGGACATTAGTGAGGCTGCCATTCTCATCTGGCAAGATCAAAACGGTGAACATGAATTATGCGCTTACTATTGCAGTGTACAAAAGCTGAACGCAATAGATTTACGCAGTTATATGGCTAGTGAGCTCCCAGAATACATGATTCCGGCGAAATGGATATGGGTTGACAGCATACCTCTTACCCCAAATGGAAAAGTAGATCGCGCAGCACTTCCGGGGCCAGATGCTTCAATCAGCGGAAACCCATATACTGCCCCTCGAAATCTGTTAGAGGCAAAGCTTTCGCAACTATTTGAAGATGTGCTAAAGAATGGACATATAGGCATCCAAGACAACTTTTTTGACAATGGCGGCCACTCGTTAAAAGCAACAGTGCTTATGTCACGGATCGCAAAGGAATTCCATGTGCAAGTTTCACTTAAGGACATCTTTGCTCATCCGACTGTTGAAGGATTAGCTTTAATTATTCGAGAGGCTGAACAAAATCTGTATGCAGCAATTGAACCAGCAGAAGAAAGGGATACATATCCTGTATCTTCGGCCCAAAAACGAATCTATGTGCTTCAACAGCTTGATGAGGGTGTCGCCTATAACATGCCTGCGGTCTTAGAACTGGAAGGTGCACTGGATGTCGCCAAACTGTCTGCTGTATGTAAAGAACTGATCAGCCGGCATGAGCCGCTTCGAACTTCCTTTGTATCCGGAGCTGATGACGAGCCGGTTCAGCGTATCCACACCGAAGTGCCGTTTACGTTAAGTAAAGAGACCACTATCGAGGGATTTGTCCGTCCCTTTTGTCTCAGCCAGGCGCCATTATTTAGAGCAGGCCTTATAGAAGTGTCAAACGAGAAGCATGTATTGCTGGTGGATATGCACCATATCATTTCAGATGGCGTATCCGTTCAGCTCCTAATCCGAGAATTTACCGATCTTTATGCAAACCGGCAGCTTAAGCCATTGCGGATCCAATATAAAGATTACGCCGTATGGCAGCAGAAATTTAAAAAGGGAGACTCGTACCAAAAGCAGGAGACTTACTGGCAGCAGCAGTTTAGCGGGGACCTTCCTATACTGGAGCTTCCAACAGATAAACGACGTCCGGCAGAACGGCAATTCATAGGCGGAAAAGTAACCTTTCAATTGGACAAAGAGATCACGGCCCGCATAAAGCGGCTCGCCCATAAAAACAGAAGCACGCTTTATATGACGCTTCTCGCTTTGTATTCAGCCTTTTTGTCTCGGTTAAGCGGTCAGGATGATATCGTGATTGGTTCACCTATCGCCGGACGGCCCCATGCCGACCTTGAAGCTGTTCTTGGGATGTTCGTCAATACATTGGCTCTCCGCACACGCCCGGCGGGTAATAAGACATTTGAGGAATTTCTGAAAGAAGTCAGACAGACGGCACTAGAAGCGTATGAGCATCAGGATTACCCGTTTGAAGAGCTTGTGGACAAACTCGGTGTGCAGCGGGAAATGAGCCGGAATCCTTTGTTTGACACAACGCTAGTCCTTCAGAATATGGAACAGCAAAAGCTAAAAATGAATGATGTACAGCTTCAGTGGAACGACTTGGAGCACCCAATATCAAAATTTGATATTTCCCTATACGTTACAGAGCATGATTCCGAGCTTTTCTGTCAGTTTGAATACAGTACAGCTTTGTTTGAGAAAGAAACCATCCAAAGGTGGGCCAGCCTTTTCACCACGCTTGTGGAACATACAGCTGCCAGTCCTGAAACAGAATTGGACGATATTCCAATCTTAACAAAAGAAGAAGAGAGAGATTTCATTGAAGCATGCCATCCGTTTGAGGAGACGGGCTATTCAATGAATCAAACGCTCCACTATGCACTCGAACAGCAGGCAGCAAAAACGCCTGATCAGGCGGCCGTTATCTTCGAAGATGGAGCGATGACCTATAAAGAATTGAACGAACAGGCTAACCGTATCGCCTGGGAGCTGATTGGACGGGGGGTAAAACCCGAAACGACTGTTGCCATTATAGGAAAGCGTTCACCTGAAATGTTGCTTGGCATTTATGGCATTCTTAAAGCTGGCGGCGCTTATCTGCCCATCGACCCGGATTATCCGGAAGAACGAATCAGCTTTCTGCTGGAGGACAGCGGTACAAACATTCTCCTGCTTCAGTCTGCCAGCCTTCATATTCCGGCATTTACAGGAGAGATTGTCTATCTCAATCAGACAAATAGCGGACTGGCACATCGTTTGTCCAATCCGAATGTGAACGTTCTCCCGCAATCTTTAGCCTATGTCATCTATACATCCGGCTCTACCGGGATGCCTAAGGGTGTTGAAATTGAACATCGATCAGCGGTGAATTTTTTGAATTCCCTACAGTCCCGCTATCAGCTAAAGCCTTCAGATATGATTATGCACAAAACATCATATTCATTCGATGCTTCAATATGGGAGCTGTTTTGGTGGCCTTATGCCGGAGCTTCTGTTTATCTGCTTCCTCAGGGAGGCGAAAAAGAACCTGAAGTGATCGCGAAGGCCATAGAAGAACAAAAGATCACAGCTATGCATTTTGTGCCTTCAATGCTCCATGCATTTTTAGAACATATAAAATATCGCTCTGTACCGATTAAGACAAACAGACTCAAGCGAGTGTTTTCTGGGGGAGAACAGCTGGGGACCCATCTTGTCTCCCGATTTTACGAGTTGCTTCCAAATGTTTCAATAACCAATTCCTATGGGCCAACGGAAGCAACCGTAGAAGCTGCATTCTTTGATTGTCCGCCACATGAAAAACTTGAACGGATTCCAATTGGAAAACCTGTTCATCATGTCAGATTGTATATCCTGAATCAGAATCAGCGGATGCTGCCTGTTGGATGTATCGGCGAACTGTACATTGCCGGAGCGGGTGTTGCCAGAGGTTATTTGAATCGGCCGGCATTAACGGAGGAGCGTTTTCTTGAAGACCCGTTTTACCCGGGTGAACGCATGTACAAAACCGGGGATGTGGCGCGCTGGCTCCCTGACGGGAATATTGAATTCCTCGGGCGGTTGGATGATCAGGTGAAAATCCGCGGCTACCGGATTGAGCCGGGAGAAATTGAAGCGGCACTAAGAAATATAGAAGGTGTAAGAGAGGCGGCCGTTACCGTACGGACAGACAGCGGGGAGCCGGAATTATGCGCTTATGTAGAAGGGCTCCAAAGAAACGAAGTCCGAGCGCAGCTTGAGAGACTGTTACCGGGCTACATGGTCCCAGCCTATATGATAGAGATGGAACAGTGGCCGGTTACACCAAGCGGAAAGCTCGACCGAAACACCCTGCCAGCTCCTGGCGGAGCGGCAGATGCGGAGACCTACACGGCGCCGAGAAACGTGACTGAGATGAAACTTTCTCAGCTATGGGAGGACGTG
>NZ_JAVAXX010000211.1:0-11602 GCF_042709275.1 Bacillus sp. LR_5
TAACTCCTTCCTTATACACAAACAAAATCCAATAAATGGTCCAAATGACACAAGGATTTTTTTGAATTTTCAAGAAATATATACTAGATCTATAACATTTTTTCTAAACACAAAGGGGGAAACACATTGAAAAAGGGGATCATTCGCTTTCTGCTTATAAGTTTTGTTGTATTTTTTGCGTTATCCACAGGTATGACAGGAGTACAGGCAGCTCCGGCTTCTTCAAAAACGTCGGCTGACCTGGAAAAAGCCGAGGTATTCGGTGATATCGACACGACAACAAGCAAAAAAACAACCGTTATCGTGGAATTAAAAGAAAAATCCTTGGCAGAGGCGAAGGAAGCGGGAGAAAGCCAAACGAAAAGCAAGCTAAAAACCGCTCGCACCACAGCAAAAAACAAAGCCCTCAAAGCGGTGAAAAACGGGAAAGTTAACCGGGAATATGAGCAGGTTTTCTCAGGCTTTTCTATGAAGCTCCCAGCTAATGAGATTCCAAAACTTCTCGCGGTAAAAGACGTTAAGGCAGTATACCCGAACGTCACATACAAAACAGACAATATAAAGGATAAAGACGTCACGATCTCCGAGGACGCCGTATCTCCGCAAATGGATGACAGCGCGCCGTATATCGGAGCAAACGATGCATGGGATTTAGGCTACACAGGAAAAGGCGTCAAGGTGGCCATTATTGATACCGGGGTTGAATACAATCACCCTGATCTGAAGAAAAACTTCGGACAATATAAAGGATACGATTTTGTAGACAATGATTACGATCCAAAAGAAACACCAACAGGTGATCCGAGAGGCGGAGCAACTGACCACGGAACACATGTAGCCGGAACTGTGGCCGCAAACGGAACGATTAAAGGGGTTGCGCCTGATGCCATACTTCTCGCTTACCGCGTGTTAGGTCCTGGCGGAAGCGGCACAACAGAAAACGTCATTGCCGGCGTGGAACGTGCTGTACAGGACGGAGCAGATGTGATGAACCTGTCTCTCGGAAACTCATTAAACAACCCGGACTGGGCGACAAGCACAGCGCTTGACTGGGCCATGTCAGAAGGCGTTGTCGCTGTTACGTCAAACGGCAACAGCGGACCGAACGGCTGGACAGTCGGATCACCTGGCACATCAAGAGAAGCGATTTCTGTCGGTGCGACCCAGCTGCCGCTCAACGAATATGCCGTCACTTTCGGCTCCTACTCTTCAGCAAAAGTGATGGGCTATAACAAAGAGGACGATGTCAAGGCGCTCAATAACAAAGAAATTGAGCTTGTTGAAGCGGGAATCGGCGAAGCAAAGGACTTTGAAGGAAAAGATCTGACAGGAAAAGTCGCCGTTGTCAAACGAGGCAGCATTGCATTTGTGGATAAAGCGGATCATGCTAAAAAAGCCGGCGCCATCGGCATGGTTGTGTATAACAACCTCACTGGAGAAATTGAATCCAATGTGCCAGGCATGTCTGTGCCAACGATTAAGCTTTCATTAGAAGACGGTGAGAAACTCGTCAGCGCCATAAAAGCTGGTGAGACAAAAACAACATTCAAGTTGACGGTCTCAAAATCGCTCGGTGAGCAAGTGGCTGATTTCTCATCACGCGGCCCTGTTATGGATACGTGGATGATTAAGCCTGATATTTCCGCACCAGGCGTCAATATCGTCAGCACCATCCCGACACACGATCCTAACAACCCATACGGGTACGGATCAAAACAAGGAACCAGCATGGCATCGCCTCATATTGCCGGAGCGGTTGCCGTTATCAAACAAGCCAAACCAAAGTGGAGCGTTGAACAGATCAAAGCCGCCATCATGAATACCGCTGTCACCTTAAAGGATGGCGACGGAGAAGTATATCCTCATAACGCCCAAGGTGCAGGCAGCGCGAGAATCATGAACGCGATCAAAGCCGACTCGCTCGTCTCACCTGGAAGCTATTCATACGGCACCTTCTTGAAGGAAAGCGGAAACGAAACGAAAAAAGAAACGTTTACGATTGAAAACCAATCTTCCATTAGAAAGTCATACACACTTGAATACTCATTTAACGGCAGCGGCATCTCCACATCCGGCACAAGCCGTGTTGTGATTCCGGCACATAAAACCGGAAAAGCCACTGCAAAAGTAAAAGTCAATACTAAGAAAACAAAAGCTGGCACCTATGAAGGAACGGTTATCGTAAGAGAAGGCGGAAAAACCGTCGCTAAGGTACCTACATTGCTAATTGTTAAAGAGCCGGATTATCCGAGAGTAACATCTGTCTCCGTCAGCGAAGGGTCTGTACAAGGCACCTATCAAATTGAAACCTACCTTCCTTCAGGAGCAGAAGAGCTGGCATTCCTCGTCTATGACAGCAACCTTGATTTTGCAGGCCAAGCCGGCATTTATAAAAATCAAGATAAGGGCTATCAATACTTTGACTGGGACGGCACGATCAATGGCGGAACCAAGCTTCCTGCCGGAGAATATTACTTGCTCGCCTATGCCGCAAACAAAGGCAAATCAAGCCAGGTTCTGACTGAAGAGCCTTTTACCGTTGAATAATAAGAAGCCCTGCCGAATCGGCAGGGCTTTTTTCAGATTAATTCGCAAATGCTTCCTGCAACAAGCGGTAAGAACGGAGCTTATCTTCAAAATGATGCGTAATGGTCACCGCCATGATTTCCTCAGTTCCATACGCCTTACTCAAAGCTAACAGCTGCTCCTTAACCTGTTCTTTCGTGCCGACAATCATTCGATTTCGGTTATCCGCAATTCGTCTCTGTTCATAAGGGGAGTACGTATTTTCCCGAACAGCTTCATACGAAGGAACTCCTTCTAAAGGAATGCCCTGCTCTCCTGCCAAAAGCGTAAAATCAAGCACTGCCGCAAGCTCCTCTGCCTTCTCCTCCGTGTCAGCACAAAGAACAAAAACAGCGACTGCCGCTCGAGCTGTGTCTCCTAACACAGACGGTTTAAATCGTCTCTTATACTGTCTAACCGTATCCTCTCCGCCCTCTCCATTGATAAAGTGGGCAAACATATAGCCAGCGCCTGAATCAGCGGCGAGCAGTGCGCTTTCTCCAGATGAGCCGAGCAGCCACACATCCGGCGCGGTGGAAATATGCGGCGCAGCCGTCAGATTCGGAAAACGGTGTTTGTCATCCGCCAAATCATGTAAATACATAGTCAGTTCCTTGATTTGCTGCGGATACTGATCAGCATTGCGTTTTCCGCCGTCATTCAGCGCCCATGATGCAATCGGCATTCCCCCCGGTGCTCTGCCAACCCCAAGATCAATTCTTCCCGGTGTCAGCCCCTCCAGCACACGGAAATTCTCAGCTACTTTATAAGCGCTGTAATGCGGCAGCATGACTCCGCCTGATCCAACACGGATTCGCTTCGTTTTCGCTGCTATATGACTGATTAGCACCTCAGGGCTTGACCCTGCCAGCCGCCTTGAAAAGTGATGCTCAGAAACCCAAAATCTCTTATATCCAAGGTCCTCAGCAGCCTGTGCAAGTGCAACGGTTTGCTGTAAGGCTGTTTCTGCACTGCTGCCCTCTGATACTGGAGATTGATCTAATATACTCAATGAAATCATCCTTACCACCTCATCCTCATCGTATCACTGATCCCTTATTTTTTCTCCAAAGCCGCTCACACTGCTTATCAGTGTTTCCCGATCATTCGCCATTTATTTGTGATAACATGTCTCTATTTGTCGGAATATGTTACACGTGAAACATAAAAACCCCTCCGAAGCGGAGAGGTTTGCTTTAGTTTTTATTAAAGCCTTTTTCTTTCACATAGTCATTTAAATAAGTACGCGGCTTCTGCTTCATAAAGTTCAGAATCTGATCAGACCACGTTTCTTCACGCTTTCCGTTTGTTCTTTCTCTATAATAATCAGAAATGGTTTGGTCATACGCATTCATGGTTTCGCGGAAATCATCTGTGTTTACATTATACGTATTCTCATGATAGACAGCCTGCTTTGGCAATCTCGGTTTTTTGCCGGATAGGTTTGCAGGATGGCCTACTGCCAGACCGAAAAGCGGAAGCACATGGTCAGGCGTTTGCATCACCTCTGTCACCTTGTCCAGTTCATTCCGAATGCCGCCGATATAGCAAATGCCAAGCCCCATAGATTCAGCGGCAATGCTCATATTTTGCGCTGCCAGCGCTGCATCAATCAAGCTGACCATAAACATTTCCGTATTCTCGAGCAGCTCAGAAATATTTTCGCCTTTTTCCTCAGCCAGTTTTTGGTGGCGGTGCAAGTCCGCGCAAAATACAAAAAAGTGCCCGTTGTTCTCAACGTAAGGCTGATTTCCGGCAAGCACAGACAGCTCACGTTTTTTCTCAGGATCGGAAACCCCGATAATCGAATACGCCTGGACATAGCTGGACGTAGACGCAGCCTGCGCACTTTTCACTAATATATCAATTTCTTCAGCAGTCAAAAGCTGATCAGTAAAAGACCGGATCGACCGATGATTTAAAATGGTTTCGATTGTGTTATTCATCACAAGAACCTCCTTATCTCTATTTATCATATCCGAAAAAAAGTGATCTCAAAAGTGAAATGCTCTGCACAAAAAAAGACAGCCTCTGTAAAGGCTGTCTTCACCTTAAGAATTAAAGAGATAACTTCTGTATTTCGTCAGCTGCACACTTGCGTTATACACAATCCCGAAGCCGATTAGCGTGGAAAGCGTCGAGCTTCCCCCGTAGCTGACAAACAGCAGCGGAATCCCGGTAACAGGCATAATACCGATGTTCATTCCGATATTCTGGAATGTATGGATCACTATTAACGCCGTAAAACCAACGCAAAAGAAAGATGCGAAACGGTTATACGGATGTATTTTGTCAATCAGAACGACAAGCCTGTAGATTAAGAAGAAGAACATAATGACGACAATCGCACAGCCTAAAAAGCCAAATGACTCACCTATTATAGAAAAGATAAAGTCAGTTGTACTTTCTGGAACATAAACCTTTAAATTAGAAATACCATTTCCTATAATGCCGCCAGATCCTATAGCCATAATGGCTTGATCAACTTGCCAGCTGTCATTTGAATCTTCCTGCGTCTCATTAGAAGCTGAAACCCAAGAAGTGACCCGCTTAATTTGATAATCCTGTATCCCAACTGATTTAGCAACGTCAGGAAAGTTTATTATGACTAATAAAATAAGTGAAATGAATAGGATACCTGAACCAGCAATGATCGTTATCAGTTTCCAATTTATACCCGACATGAAAATCATGACAAGAACGATAAACATACATATTCCTGCTGTTCCCGCATCTTGCATCAGGATAAGGCCAACAGGGATAACTGCGACACCCGCAATCTTTAATAAGAGGTGAATATCATCCCTAAGCGTCCGAACTCCTTTAGGATTGGCTTTTCCGATGACTGAAGCAAGCATCATAATCAAACCGACCTTCATGAACTCTGAGGGCTGTATTGTTATTCTCCCAATCCTAAACCAACTTTTTGCTCCTTTAATGACCGGTGCAATGGACTCAGGACTGATCTTAAGAATAATCAAAGATAAAATACCTATGATAAAAATATATAAACTTAACTTTTCAAGTTGCTCTAAATCAAAGTACAACAGAACTGTAATCGCAATAGCTCCCAAAAGATAAAAAACAATTTGCTGTATCCAATCCGTGTTCCCATACTGCCCAAATTGACCGGCAGCATAAATTGATACTACGCTTATAATAAAAAACACACCAAATATAAAAATCAAATCCCCCTGATAAAAGGGGTTTTGCTGCTTCTTATATCGACTCATTCTATCCCGCCTTACATTTTCATCGGAAAATCACTAATGTTTATTATACATGAACCAAGTTCAAGATGACACGTGAAGCTCGCTTCCTTTTCTGTTTTTTGCGCATTTGCGGCGCTTTTTCAGCTACACGAAATATGACGTATCATAAACCGAAATGTTTCGATTGACACAAAACTTTTCAAATGAAAAAAACCCCTTTTAAATAAGGAGTTAAAAGAAATCCATAAGAAATGGAGGTTTTGACTGAAAAACATCATCAAGCCGTTTGATTTCCGATACCGGCCCATTTATCATGCCTGTTTCATAAAGGAAACGGGCATTTCTGGCGCCTAGAAAGAAAGCGGTTAAAGAAGATATGCTGCATTCTATTAGATGGTCTGATGACTCTTCTGGAATGATCTGCACTTGCTCCGAGTCGACGCGGAAAGTCTGTTGATTCCATGGGGCCCATTGATCCGTAACCTTAAAGTCAAAGGGTGCTGTCATGCGAGATTTTGGATATTCCCGAAAAAAACCTTCAACGTCAACGATGCGCGCCATACTATAAGGATATATGTCTTGTTTGACTCGGGGTTCGACAGTTAAAAAATCAAGATCTTCCTCCATCCGTACAGTCAGTTCCACTTCATTCAGCATCGAATCATGCAGGCAAATAAAATTCCACAAGCCTCTCTGTGCCTCTCTGTTCAAATAAACAAATTCCTTAACTCGCATCGTTTTATTTTTGATGTCATACACAAGATATCCACAGGGCACCCCATCTTCAGAGATATACATCGCTTTCATCCCATGGACCTTCTCTGTCCAATGCTCCTTTGAACGTTTCATCAGCCCATTATGCTTCGTTCTGTACTGATTATAGATAGCATTCACTGCATCTGTTTCATCTTTTTGAAGCCTCTTCACGTACCCAGAGACATCGCCTAGCTTTTGAAACTGTTCTTTAAGGTAGATCAGGCGTTTTTGATAGAAACAGAGCTCCCAGCCAAATTTACGGTAAAAGGAGATCAGGAACGGATGCAAAAAGCTGATGATTTGGTTTTCTTTCTTCATGACCGTTAAAGCGTTTCGAATAAGCTCCTTTACTGTACCTTTTCTTCTGTATTCAGGCCAGGTTGCCACCCCGGCAATACCGCCCATCTTCATCTCCTGTTCCTCCAACATCACAGAAAAAGGAATGATGTGAAGCTTAGAGAGGAGTTTCTCTTGTTCTTTGATTCCGATGATGTAATGGTTCTCTAAAGCTTTTACTTTCTCTTCTCGTTCCTCATCACTGAGTTCTTTCTGAAAAGCATATTCAGACATGCGGATCACTTCTCGCCAGTCTTCTTTTTCAAGCTTGACTACCTGATACATCTGCATCCCCCCTGTTTTTTTAAAAAAGCTCCGTACATTCTCCTAGCGAAATGAACTTAAAAATAAGACGATAGGTCCAGACCAATTCCACAAAAACCTGTATCAATTTCTGGAAAACATGGTATAATAATTGTAACAAAATGTTCAAAAAACAATCACAAAAAAGACACAACTCAGTTCCTCTATTTCATTTTTGTAAACGTTATCACAAAATGAAAGGAGACGGGTATGATGGACATGTTTTTTGCTTATTTATTGGTTGCCAGCGCAACACCTCTCTTTATATGGCTTGATAACAAAAAAGTCGCACTCTCAGCTATTCCGCCAATCATCTTAATGTGGGTATTCTTCTTCTTTTACGCAACAGAAAGCCTTTCTCCACTCGGACACACTCTCATGATTATCTTGTTTGCCGTCAACGTCATTGTCGCTCATATCGCCGCATTTATTATTTACGGTCTTCCGTATCTTCGCAGAAAGCGAAGCAGCTGAGGACAGCAAAAAACCCTCTTCTAACGAAGAGGGTTTTTGTATTATTCGTTGTGGCCTGAATGCTCTGAGTGTTCAGCGCCTCCAGGAGGATTTCCGTCCATATGGTCACCATGGTGATAGTGAGCCGCGAAAATCCAGATGGAACCAAGTACGATAACGATCGCGCCGAAGAATCCGAACAGCGTGTTTCCGACTTGGATCCCGCCGTTTTCGCTCTCTGTCATGTGCATGAACATGAGAAGCTGCAGCGCCGCTTGGATGAAGGCGAAGCCGAAAATGATCCAAAGTTTTGCTGATGAGCTCAGGTCAGTATACACTGCAACCCATAGAGCCAGCAGGGTCAAAACGATAGACAGTGCAAAACCTACAATGTGCTTCCATGGAAAGTGACTGTGTTCAGCAGATTTGTTTGCCATTTTACAGACCCCCCAATCCCATGAGATAGACACCTGTAAAGATGAAAATCCATACAACATCTAAGAAGTGCCAGTACAAGCTTGAGATAAAGATTTTAGATGAAGTTTGCGGAGTTAAGCCGCGTTTCTTCAACTGAATCAGAATTCCTGTAATCCAGAAAATACCGATTGTTACGTGAGTTCCGTGAGTTCCAAGTAAAACAAAGAATCCAGACCAGAACGCACTTGTACCGAGAGATGCTCCTTCATGTACATAGTGGACAAACTCGTTGATCTCGCATCCGACGAAGCCGGCGCCGAGAAGAAGAGTGATAATTGTCCAAATGACTACGCCTTTTAAACTTCCGCGGCGCATTTCATGAACAGCGATCCCGCAGGTAAAGCTGCTGATAAGCAGCAAGAACGTCATAATCATTACCAGATTCACTTCAAACAGTTCGTCCGGTAAGACACCTCCTGCTGTTCTGTTTTGAAGAACGAAGAAGGTTGCAAATAGTGTTGAGAACAACACAATTTCTGCCCCTAAAAAGATCCAAAACCCGAGAATATTAAGTCTGCCGGTTTCAGATTGATATTCCATAGGCGCGTTAGAATTGCCGTGTTCTGCATGTTCCATAACTCACGCCTCCTTATTCGGAAATCTTTCTTTCCGTCTCTTTTATTTCATCAACACTAATGTAGTAGCCGTTGTCGTATTCGAATGAACGCAGAACCATGCAAAGCAGGACTCCGATCAATCCGACTACGCCCATCCAGTACCATTCAAAGACAAGTCCAAAGCCGGCGATACCGAAGGCAACAGACATAAAGAACGGTCTGCCTGAGTTGCTTGGCATATGGATTTTCTTGAATTTGCTTTCAGGGTATAACTCGGTTTTTTCTTCTTTCATATGATGGAATGCATCCTTAGATTTGACTTCAGGAAGCACCGCAAAGTTGTAATGCGGCGGAATCGCAGAAGAAGTCGCCCAATCAAGACTGCGTCCCACACCCCATGAATCTCCGCTGATTTCACGAGTTGAGTAGCGGAAGCTGTAGTAGATGTTATAGCAAAGGATTAAGAATCCTACACCCATCATGAAAGCTCCGACAGTTGAAATAAAGTTCAATGTTGTCCAGCCGTCATTCGGTCCGTATGTGTAAATACGGCGAGGCATGCCTTGAAGCCCCAAGAAATATTGCGGGAAGAAACAAATATTGAACCCAATCATAAAGATCCAGAAGAACCATTTTCCGATTCTTTCGTTCAGCTTGTGGCCGAACATTTTTGGATACCAGAAAATAAATCCGGCGAAACAAGCAAATACAGTACCTGCGATCAGCACATAGTGGAAGTGAGATACAAGGAAGTACGTATTATGGTATTGATAATCCGCTGCTGCCATCGCAAGCATAACCCCTGTAACCCCGCCGATTACAAAGTTAGGAATGAACGCAAGCGCCCACAGCATAGGCGTTGTAAAGCTGATTCGGCCTTTATACATGGTAAAGAGCCAGTTAAAGATTTTAACCCCGGTCGGAATCGAGATAGCCATTGTCGTAATTGAGAAGAAAGAGTTAACGGACGCACTGTTCCCCATTGTGAAAAAGTGGTGAGTCCAAACTAGGAAACTCAATACGGAGATGGCGATAATAGAACCAACCATCGCTGTGTAACCAAACAATTGTTTTCTTGCAAAGCTTGAGATAATCTCAGAGAAAATACCGAATGCCGGAAGAATAACGATATATACTTCAGGATGTCCCCAAATCCAGAACAAGTTTGCCCAAAGCATCGGCATACCGCCTGCTTCCAATGTGAAAAAGTGAGCACCGAACAAACGATCAAATGATAAAAGTGCTAAAGCTACTGTAAGTACAGGGAACGCAAACACGATAATAACCATTGTGATCAATGTTGTCCATGTAAACATCGGCATACGCATCAGTGTCATGCCTTTTGTTCTCATTTTTAAGATTGTTACCATAAAGTTGATCCCTGTCATCAGCGTACCGATACCGGCAATCTGAAGTCCGAGGAGATAGTAGTTCTCACCCGGTCCAGGGCTCATGTCATTACTTGCAAGCGGCATGTAACTTGTCCAGCCTGCGTTCGGAGAACCTCCGATTACGAAAGAAATATTGAAAAGCATCGCCCCTACGAAGAACGTCCAGAAGCTCAGGTTGTTCAAGTAAGGAAATGCAACGTCGCGAGCACCGATTTGAAGAGGTACAACAACGTTAATAAGACCGATCAAAAACGGCATCGCCATGAAGATGATCATGATCGTACCGTGAGTCGTAAAAATTTCATTATAGTGGTTTGAGTCTAAAAAACTGTTATTCGGAAGCGCTAGCTGGGCACGCATCATCAGACCGTCGACACCGCCGCGGAATAGCATAATTACAGCAGATATAATATACATGATTCCGAGTTTTTTATGGTCAACAGTTGTTATCCATTCAGACCAGAGCCATTTCCATTTCTTGAAGTAGGTAAGAACAACAATGATGGCAATGGTAGATAGTGCAATGGAAACTTGTGCGCCCAGAATTAATGGGTCACCAGTTACAAAAAATTCATCCCATTTAAATTTCATGCGGGCTTCCTCCTTTCCTGATCAATATCATTCTTCTGTATCATCAGACTTCTTAAATTCATTTTCTTTTACGTTTTCAAACGGATCTGTTTTAGAGTGAGGTGAAACGGCTTGGTAGCCAAGGCGTTTGCGGGCCTCCATCGCGTATTCTGCATCTTGTCCGTGATCAACGTATTTTAAGTGGGTAGAAGAGAACGTTAATTCGTCCACATTTTCAGGAAGCATTAATTGATCATACTTCTCTTTTGTCAGCTTAGGAGCCTCATTTTGAGTCTTTTTCACCCAGCTGTTAAAGTCTTTTTCTGTTACAGCATTCACATCAAACTCTTGGTCGGCAAAATGTTCGCCTGTGAAGTTCGCGTTGCGGCCTTCATAAGTTCCCACTTCATCAGCCTGTAAGTATTGATCCATCAGCATTCCTGCCATCGCGTATTTTTGTCCTCCAAGCTGAGGAATCCAAAGCGAAGCCATTGAATCTGCAGATGAAATTTTGAACAAGATCGGGCGGTCGACAGGAATGTTTAAGTAGTTGACCGTTTCAATATCCTGTTCAGGGTAGCTGAATACCCATTTCCAGTCTACCGAAGTAGCATAAACAACAAGAGGTTCTTTGTCTTTTGTTGCTTCAGGAGCTTTTTCTAACGAATATATCGTCTGTACGGTTGGCACAGAAAGTGCAATGACGATTAAAATTGGGATCACTGTCCAGACTACTTCTAAGAACGTGTTACCGTGAATTTTTGGGTTATAAGATCCATTATCTTTGCCTTTACGGTCGCGGTATTTTACTAAAATAATGGTAAATAGAACAAAGACAACCCCGACGATAAACAGCATAAATCCGATAGATAACAGGATTAAATCACTTTGCTGTTCAGCTACAGGCCCTTTCGGATCTAGTACTGAAGCATTGCTGCATCCCCCAAGGACGAAAACCACAGTTAACAGCGCTAATACAAGT
>NZ_JAVAXX010000212.1:0-11464 GCF_042709275.1 Bacillus sp. LR_5
CAGTATTGTATAAGAGACAGGGAAATTAGTTACTTTTGTTAAATTTCTTCTTTTTTGCTGTATATATTTACCCATTTCCAGCCGATATGAAGGGTAGCATAAAAAAGGAGAAATGAATGATGAAAAAAATACTCCAACTCATAAAACAAAGATCAATTACACGGAAGCTTCTCGTTTCCTTTCTGTCGATCCTCATCATACCGGTTGTCATATTGGCGATCTTTGCGTATCAATCGGCTAGCAGCTCACTCGACAGACAGATGATGGGGAGCGCATTGGAAAATGTACAGCAATTAAACGAAATCATTAACACCAGCATCGGCGAAAAAGAAAACAGTGCTGATTATTTCAGCGAATGGCTGACAAAAGAGAAATACAATGCAAAAAGCAATGCAAGCATTGCAGAGAAATTCTCACAATATATCAGCATTAACAAGGATGTAGAATCCATTTATACAAGCGACACAAAAGGGCACTTTACCCGCTATCCGGATCTTCCGATGCCAAGCGGCTATAATCCGGTTGAACGCGACTGGTACAAAAAAGCGGTTGCAAATAAAGGGAAAGTCGTGATCACAGACCCTTATAAAACCGCGTCGACAAATACGATGGTTGTGACAATCGCCCAGCAGACAAAAGATGGTTCAGGCGTTATCGCAATCAACATGACGATTGAAAATCTGCTGAAAACAACCAAAAAAGTCAACATCGGCACACAAGGCTACGCATTTATCATGACGAAGGACAAAAAAGTTGTCGCTCACCCGAATGAAAAATCAGGAACTGAATTAAAAGGCGACTGGCTCGATAAGATGCTGAACGCTGATAAAGGCGATTTTCAATACACCATGGACGGCGATAAGAAAAAAATGGCCTTTGACACAAACAAGTTGACGGGATGGAAGATCGGCGGCACCATGTATTTGGATGAAATCCATGAGGCAGCCCAGCCTGTCCTTCACCTTGCTTTAATTGTCTTGGCCGCAGCTATTATCATAGGGATTATCGTCATGACTTTGATCATTCGGTCGATTACAACACCGCTGAAACAGCTTGTCGGTTCCTCTAAGCGGATCAGCGAGGGAGATTTGACGGAAACCATTGATATCCGTTCAAAAGATGAATTGGGCGAGCTCGGCAAAAGCTTTAACAATATGGCATCGTCACTTCGTTCTCTCATACACGCCATCCAGGATTCCGTAGATAATGTTGCCGCTTCCTCTGAGGAGCTCACTGCATCAGCTGCGCAAACGAGCAAGGCAACAGAGCACATTACATTGGCGATTGAACAATTTTCTAACGGCAATGAAAAACAAAACGAAAACATTGAAACGGCAGCAGAGCACATTTATCAAATGAATGACGGGTTGACGAATATGGCTCAAGCTTCTGAAGTGATCACTGATTCATCTGTTCAATCGACAGAAATTGCAAGTGAAGGCGGCAAGCTTGTTCATCAAACCGTCGGCCAAATGAATGTCATTGACAAGTCCGTTAAAGAAGCGGAGCAAGTCGTACGCGGATTGGAAACGAAATCGAAAGATATTACAAACATTTTGCGTGTGATCAACGGCATCGCAGACCAGACGAACCTGCTTGCCTTAAACGCAGCAATTGAAGCAGCGCGCGCAGGCGAGTACGGCCGCGGCTTCTCCGTTGTAGCGGAAGAAGTAAGAAAACTGGCAGTACAGTCAGCAGATTCAGCAAAAGAGATTGAAGGATTAATCATCGAAATTGTGAAGGAAATCAATACATCACTCGGCATGTTCCAATCTGTCAATCAAGAGGTGCAGACAGGACTTGACATCACAGATAAAACAGAAATGAGCTTCAAACGCATTTCTGAAATGACGAACCAAATCGCCGGCGAACTGCAAAATATGAGTGCGACGGTTCAGCAGCTTTCTGCCAGCTCCGAAGAAGTTTCGGGAGCGTCTGAGCACATTGCATCTATTTCAAAAGAAAGCTCAGCGCATATACAAGATATCGCGGCGTCAGCTGAAGAGCAGCTAGCTTCCATGGAAGAAATCAGCTCGTCTGCAGAGACCCTTTCCTCTATGGCGGAAGAGCTTCGCGATATGACCAAACGATTTAAAATCGAATAATAAGCCTTAACACCCAAGCTTGTTGTGCTTGGGTGTTTTTTTTAGTTTTTTTATTAAACCTTTTATCCTAGTTTGACGATATTAGATTTATCTTAAAGGAGGAGTCAACGAGAATGGGAAAATTCATACAATGGATCAAACAGCCATCGATCAGCAAACCGCTAATCGCTGCGTTTCTGGCAGTGCTTATTTTGCCGGTTGGGGTTTTAGCATATTTCAGTTATCAATCAGCTTGGAACGCGTTAGACAGAGAGCTCATAAGCAGTGCGAAGGGAAGTGTTGAAGAACTAAACAGTACGCTGCAAAATAAATTAGAAGATAAAGTAAAAGCAATAGATTATTATAGTGAGACAGTCGATAAAGACATATTGTTAGGCAAAAACAAAACATTACTGAAAGAGAAATTTAAGCAGTACACGACACTTAACGACGATGTAGGCGCAATCTATGCTGCCTCAGAAGATAAGAAGCTTTATAAATATCCGGATAGCGGTGTTCCGAAAGGCTTTGATCCGACAGGACGTGACTGGTACAAACAGGCGGTTGCGGAAAAAGGACAAGCTGTTTTCTCAGAGCCGTATACTGATGAAGCGACAGGAGATATCGTTGTCACAATTTCAAAACAATTAAAAGACGGTTCAGGGGTTATAGCGCTAGATTTAAACCTGGATGAAGTGCTTACTGCATCAAAAAGAATCAAAATCGGTAAAGAAGGCTTTGCATTTATTACAACTGGCAACAAAAAATATATCGCCCATCCGACCATTAAGCCGGGGACAACCGGTTCCGGCGATTGGACAAACCAAGTATATTCCAAAAAAGAAGGTTCATTTGAATATACATTCGAAGGCAAAGAAAAGAAAATGGCCTTTACGACAAATAAACTGACTGGCTGGAAAATCGCGGGCACATATTTTGTCAGTGAATTGCGAGATGCTTCAAGCCCGGTGCTGAACACTGCGGTTATCATTCTATGCGTGTCGATTGTAATCGGCGGCATACTCATACTCTATATTATCCGTGCCATCACCAAGCCGTTAAGAAAACTTGTCTCAACGTCTGCAAAAATCAGCAGCGGAGATCTCACAGAAGTCATTGATATTCACTCGAAAAACGAGTTTGGCCAGCTTGGCGAAAGCTTTAATGAAATGTCTGCATCATTGCGTTCTGTAATCGGCGTTATTCAAACGTCTGTAGAAAACGTTGCTTCATCTTCTGAGGAGCTGACGGCAAGCGCAGCCCAAACAAGCAAGGCAACTGAACATATTACACTTGCCATCGAACAGTTCTCAGATGGCAACGAGGCACAAAGCGAGAAACTGGAAACAAGCTCAAATCATCTTTCTCAAATGAACGAGGGGATTTCAAAAGTGGCTCAGGCCTCTTCAACCATTACGAAATCATCGATTCAGTCCTCTGAGGCAGCGGGCAGCGGAGAAAAGCTGGTGGAGCATACAGTCGGCCAGATGAAAACAATTGACCAATCCGTTCAAAAAGCGGAAGCGGTTGTGAAGGGCCTTGAAACAAAATCGCAAGACATCACAAGCATCTTGAATGTGATTAACGGCATTGCTGATCAAACCAACCTGCTTGCATTAAATGCTGCGATTGAGGCGGCAAGAGCGGGAGAATACGGAAGAGGTTTCTCAGTAGTTGCGGAAGAGGTTAGAAAACTTGCTGTACAATCAGCAGACTCCGCCAAGGAAATTGAAGGATTAATTCAAGAGATTGTCAGGGAAATCAGCACCTCACTTTCAATGTTCCAATCCGTGAATCATGAAGTGAAAGAAGGCTTGCAGATTACGGATCAAACAGCAGAAAGCTTTAAACAAATCTATGAGATGACAACCCAAATTTCCGGCGAATTGCAAAACTTGAACGCGACGGTTGAACAACTGTCAGCCGGATCACAGGAAGTGTCAAGTGCTGTTGAAGATATTTCTGCAGTGGCGAAAGAAAGCTCAGCAGGCATTCAGGATATCGCAGCTTCGGCGGAAGAACAGCTTGCGTCCATGGAAGAAATCAGCTCTTCAGCGGAAACGTTGGCAAACATGGCGGAAGAACTTCAGGACATTACGAAAAAATTTAAAATTGAATCATAATGAAACGAGAAAGCGGCATATCTGCTGCTTTCTTTTTTGTCGAAAACAAAAATAAACAAAAACAATTCAAAAACAAACAGAAATCATATATAATGAAAACGGATACGAATAAAAGGGGATGGAGGAATATCAAATATGGTGAAGCATATATGGGATTCAGACCGAGCTGCAAAGCTGCCTAAAGGTGTAGAGGAATTGGTGTATAGGTCCAATTTGATCGGGTCAGACCGCACTGTCTGCAACTGGGGCGGGGGGAATACATCTATGAAAACAACGGAAAAGGATTTTAGAGGCCGTGAAATAGAAGTCATGTGGGTAAAAGGAAGCGGTTCGGATTTGGCAACAATGAAAACGCATAACTTTACCGGTTTGAAATTAGATGATATCCGCCCGCTGATTAAAAGGGACCAAATGCCAGATGAAGAAATGGTAGACTACCTGTCTCATTGTATGATAGACAGCAAACATCCCCGCCCTTCAATTGAAACGCTATTACACGCTTTTCTGCCATACAAACATGTTGACCATACCCATCCAGATGCGATTATCAGCATATGCTGTGCAGATAATGGAAAACAAATCGCTGAAGACATTTACGGAAACCGATTTGTATGGGTGCCATACGTTCGCCCTGGATTTACTTTGTCTAAAATGATCTCTGAAGGCGTAGCAAACAATCCCCACGCCGAGCTTGTATTAATGGAGAAACACGGCTTAGTCACTTGGGGAGAGACGTCTGAAACATGTTATCAAAAAACGATATCCATCATTCAAGAAGCCGAGCAGTATATTAACGATCGTATCAATCAGCATGAGGTATTCGGAGGCAAAAGGTATCAGCCGCTGCCGGAGGATAAAAGAAAACAAATCTTGGCAGGCATCATGCCTGTGATCAGAGGAGCAGTAAGTGAAGAAAAGAAAATGATCCTTTCCTATGATGATCATGACGATGTCTTGGAATTTGTAAACAGTGTCCAAGCGCCAGCACTTTCGCAAATCGGTGCGGCATGCCCGGATCACCTTGTTCACACAAAACGGGTTCCGCTGTACATTGATTGGAATCCGGAAACTCAAGATGTGCACAAGCTTGCAGATCTGATCAAGTCAGGAGTCGAGACCTTTACATCAGAGTACCAGGCTTACTTTACACGCAATCAGCAGGATGGGGATCAAATCTTTGAATCCGCCCCGCGGGTGATATTGATTCCTGGAGTCGGAATGGTGAATACAGGAAAAAGTTATGCCATGTCTAAAGTAAGCGGGGCTTTATATCGGAGGGCCATCGCCGTGATGAAAGGAGCAACCGCTCTGGGGCAATTTGTTTCTTTACATGAAAATGAATCCTACCATGTCGAATATTGGCCGCTCGAACTATATAAACTCACGCTGGCCCCGCCGGAAGCAGAATTTTCCCGAAAAGTAGCGTTGATAACTGGAGGAGCCGGCGGAATCGGCAGTGCAGCATGCCGCCGATTTGCAGCTGAGGGAGGGCACGTGATCGTAGCTGATCTGAATATAGAAGGTGCACAGAAAATTGCCGGGGAAATAAACGATGCATACGGAGAAGGACGGGCAATGGCTGTCAAAATGGATGTGACAAAGGAGGAAGACGTACAATCAGCTTTTGAACGAGCGGCGCTTGCTTACGGCGGCATTGATATCGTCGTCAATAATGCCGGGCTGGCCACATCAAGCCCATTTGACGAAACAAGTCTAAAAGAATGGAATCTTAATATGAATGTTTTAGGAACAGGCTATTTCCTTGTAGCCCGTGAAGCGTTTAAACAGATGAAACACCAAAATAGAGGCGGAAGCATGGTATTTGTCGGATCGAAAAATTCGGTTTATGCGGGCAAAAACGCCTCTGCCTACAGCTCGGTTAAGGCGCTTGAAACCCATTTAGCAAGATGCATTGCTGCAGAAGGTGGAGAATTCGGCATTAGGGTCAACTCTGTTTTGCCTGATGCGGTTCTTCAAGGATCGGCAATCTGGGGTTCAAGCTGGCGGGAGGAACGAGCCGCGGCGTACGGGATTGAACCGGATCAGCTGGAGGAACATTACCGGAAACGGACAGCATTGCTCGTCAATATTTACCCGGAAGATATTGCCGAAGCCATTGCATTCTTCGCTTCTTCCAAAGCCGAAAAAACAACGGGCTGCATGATCACGGTAGACGGCGGCGTCCCTGCTGCTTTTACGCGTTAGAAATATGCTATGATAAAAAATATAAGACGGACTACGATATGAGGAAGGGCGTTACCGATGCTAGTAGCAGAACGGCAGCAAAAAATAGTGGAAATAGTAAATATGCGTTCAAGCATCCGCGTTTCCGAATTAAGTGACATATTTTCAGTCACAGAGGAAACCATTCGGCGTGATCTTGAAAAGCTTGAAAAAGAACATAAACTGAGCCGGAGCCACGGAGGAGCGGTCAGTATTCAGCAGAAGGAATCAGAAATTCATTTTTCTGAACGGGAAATCACGAATGTCATCGAAAAAAAAGCCATCGCTCACGAAGCGGCCAAATATGTAAAAAGCGGAGACCGAATCATTCTCGATGCAAGCACAACCGCTTGGTACATGGCAAAAATACTCCCTGACATTGAGCTCACCGTGATTACAAACTCAATGAAAGCAGCTATTGAACTCAGCAATAAAGAAAACATATCAGTCATTTCAACAGGCGGCATTTTGCTGGAAAAATCATTATCGTTTGCCGGCCCGTTAGCAGAGCGTTCACTTGAGACCTATCATGTCAATAAAACCTTTCTGTCATGTAAGGGATTTGACGTACACAACGGGATGAGTGATTCAAATGAGTGGCAGGCGCTGCTCAAAAAACGGATGATCGAAAGGTCGGACCAGACCATTTTGATGGCCGATTCAAGCAAATGGGGGAACCGCGAGTTTTCACATATTGCCTCGCTGCAAGATGTCAGCCGCCTTATTACGGATTCTGGACTTGATCCGGCATCGGTAAAAGCTCTTGAGGACAAAAAGGTGAAGGTGACAGCTGTTCCTCTTTCGAAGAGAGGGTGAAAGGATGATTTATACTGCCATTGATATAGGCGCATCAAGCGGGAGAATCATGGTAGGTGAACTGAATGAAGGGAAGCTTGACATACAAGAGATTCACAGGTTCGCTAACGGTTTCAGTCAAAGAGACGGGCATTGCTTTTGGGATATTGATCATTTGCTAAAACAAATCCTGCAAGGACTGCAAAAAGTAAAGACGCTTGGGTATGAACACTGCACCGTAGGCATTGATACATGGGCAGTTGATTATGTCTTACTGGACGAAAAAGGCGATCGGTTGCGGGAAGCAATCTCCTACCGTGATAGAAGAACAGATCACACAATAGACAAACTGGAACATATCCTCTCAAAAGCCGCAATTTATCAAAAAACAGGAATACAATTTCAGCCTTTCAACACGATCTATCAATTGTATGAGGAAGACCGTGAGCTGCTGATAAAGACAGACAAAATTATGATGATTCCTGATTATTTAGGCTATTGTTTAACCGGAAAAGCTGTAACGGAAATCACAAATGCGTCCACAACACAGCTTTTAAACGCCTCAACGGGAAATCTTGATCCTGAATTGCTTGAAGCCGTGTCCGTTCAGGAACAGCAATTTGCCCCGCTGACTGAACCGGGGTGTGAACTCGGGAAGCTAAGAAATGAGTGGTTCCCGGATTATGATCTCCCGGCGTGCAAGGTGATGACAGTCGCAACACATGATACGGCCTCGGCCGTCATTGCAGCGCCAGGCGTACATGATGGCTGGGCGTATATCAGCAGCGGAACATGGTCGTTAATCGGGGTTGAAAACAAAACACCGATAATAACTGATCTTGCTTTAGAAAACAACTATACAAATGAACGCGGTGCAAACAACACCATTCGCTTTCTCAAAAACATTATCGGCATGTGGGTAATACAAGAAGTCAGACAGCAGTTACAAGCAGATTACTCCTTCCAGCAGCTTGCAGAAGAAGCCAAAAAAACAGAACCATTCCAGCAATTTATAAACTTAAATGATAAACGATTCCTGAATCCAGAAAACATGATAAAGGAAATACAACATTATTGCAGACAAACCCGCCAAAAGATTCCCCGCACTGCAGGCGAACTTGCCTGCTGCATCTACAGCAATTTAGCCATCATCTATGCGATAGCCATCAAAGAGCTCGAAACAATCACAGAACAACCGATCGAGCAATTTCATATCATCGGCGGCGGAGCCCGGAATGATTTCTTAAATCAATTAACGGCAGACATGAGTGGAAAAGCGGTATATGCAGGGCCGATAGAGGCAACTGCCACCGGAAATCTTTTGATGCAAATGATTGCTGCCAAAGAAGTCAAAGACATAAAAGAAGCCCGGCAAGTCGTCAGAAATTCCTTTCCGATCAAAGTGTTTACACCTAAAGACATTGACAGAAGCACGATCATTCAGTCATTTCAGCAAACTGTTTTGAAAGCGCTATCTAAATGATGAAGAGGTGAAAAGGTTTGAAAAGAAAAGCCAGTATCATGTTTGTCCATCAAGACAAGTACGAAGAATACAAACAGCGGCATGATGACATTTGGCCTGAGATGGCAGAAGCACTCAAAGCTCATGGAGCACACCATTATTCCATTTTTCTAGACGAGGAAACAGGCAGGCTTTTTGCATATTTAGAAATAGAGGATGAAGAGAAATGGAGAAAGATGGCGGACACGGAAGTTTGCCGAAGATGGTGGAAATCGATGGCGCCATTAATGAAAACAAATTCGGATTTCAGTCCTGTTTCGATAGATCTAAAGGAAGTTTTTTATTTGGATTAAAAAACTGATAAAGGGAGAGAGCCGTATGACCATAAAAGCCAATTATGACAGTGCAAAACAGGCATATGAAAAATGGGGAATTGATGTTGAAGAGGCGCTTCGGCAATTAGAGCAAGTGCCCATTTCGATCCACTGCTGGCAGGGTGACGACATTGGAGGCTTTGAAGTAAATAAGGGCGAGCTTTCAGGCGGAATTGACGTGACCGGCAATTATCCCGGAAAAGCGCAAACTCCTGAAGAATTAAGAAAAGATTTGGAGAAGGCTCTTTCTCTCATTCCTGGAAAGCACCGCGTAAACCTGCATGCGATATACGCAGAAACAAACAGGGAAGCGGTAGAACGTGACGAATTGAAGCCGCAGCATTTTGAAAACTGGGTGAAATGGGCAAAAAACCTTGGTCTCGGTTTAGATTTTAATCCAACCTTGTTTTCGCATGAGAAAGCGGCTGACGGACTCACTCTTTCACACCCTGATCCGGACATCAGAGAATTTTGGATCAGGCATTGCATCGCTTGCCGCCGTATCGGGGAATACTTCGGGAAAGAATTAGGAACACCTTGCTTGACGAATATTTGGATTCCCGACGGCTATAAGGATATCCCGAGTGATAGACTGACACCGCGTAAAAGACTAAAAGAATCACTGGATCGGATCTTCGCAGAGGAGATCAGTGAACAACACAATCTTGATGCAATCGAGAGCAAGCTGTTCGGGCTTGGCTCCGAATCATATGTTGTCGGATCTCATGAATTTTATTTAGCTTATGCTTTGACGAATCATAAGCTTTGTTTACTTGATACAGGCCATTTCCATCCGACTGAGACGGTATCGAACAAAATCTCGTCCATGCTGCTTTACACAGACAAGCTTGCCTTGCACGTATCGCGGCCTGTTCGTTGGGATAGCGACCATGTAGTGGTTTTGGATGATGAATTGAGAGAAATCGCTCTTGAAATTGTACGAAATCATGCTCTTGAGAAGGTCGCCATCGGTCTGGATTTTTTCGATGCCAGCATTAACCGTGTAGCCGCCTGGACCATCGGAACGAGAAATATGATCAAAGCTTTATTGTATGCCCTGCTTCTCCCGAACGGATATTTAAAACAATTGCAGGAAGAGGGCCGCTATACAGAAAGGCTGGCCCTGATGGAGGAATTCAAAACATATCCTTTCGGAGCCATCTGGGATTCCTACTGTGAGCAAATGGGCGTTCCGGTAAAAGAGGCATGGCTTCATGACATCAAAGAATATGAGCAACAGGTGCTTTTAAAAAGGAAGGCATCTTCTCCGATTGTCTAATAAAAAATCCGCCGCGGCATTTGCACGCGGGCGGATTTTTTTAAGCTTGATCAGCAGGGTATACAATCCCCATTTGCTTTCTTGCTTCTTCCATAATCTTTGCAGTGGTCAAAGACCGTTCAAATGTATTTTCTTCAGATTCCAGCTTATTCTCTTTTATGAGCGTGACAAATTCTTCTGCTTCATAGAACATCGCTGGTTTAGGATCAGGGATCGCGATGTTTTCAAGGCGGCCGTCCCGGTAGCGGATTTCAACACGTTCAGGCCGGTGAATCGTATCGATTACAATCGTCCCGTCTTCACCCTGGATTTCAGCCGGGGCATAGGAAGTAGAGATTTTAGAATGCATCAGAACAGCTTCGAACCCGTCGTAAGACAGAATGACAGTTCCTTCTCCGTCCACTCCGGAGGATAAAGCATATCCGTTTGCTTTTACATCCTTCGGCGCGCCAAACAACACAACAGCCGGATAAATACAATAGACGCCAATATCCATTAATGACCCATTGGAAAGCTCAGGCTGAAACGCATTCAAAACAGTTCCGCTTCTGAACGCGTCATACCGTGAGGAATACTGGCAGTAGCTTGCGGTAAATCTGCGGACAGTGCCGATTTTATGCAGGTGTTTTTTCAGCTCTTTGAAATTCGGCAGGAAAGTGGTCTTCATTGCTTCCATGAGAACAACGCCGTTTGCCTTAGCTGCTGAGATCATCTCTTCTGTTTCTTTTGTATTCGAAGCAAACGGTTTCTCACAAAGGACATGCTTGCCATGGTTCATAAAGAGAACGGCTTGTTCCTTGTGAAGAGCGTTCGGGCTCGCTATGTATACGGCATCAAAGCAATCGCTCGCCGCCATTTCCTGAAGGTCTGAGAAGGCATGCGCAGCGTTGTGTTTAGCAGCAAACTCGCCAGCGCGTTCAGCCGATCTTGAATAAACAGCAGTCAGCTGAAAATCTTCGATATCCGCTGCTGACTCAAGAAAGCGGTCTGTAATCCAGTTGGTTCCTATTATTGCAAAACGTATCACTCGTATCGCTCCTTTTGTATGATATAGCTAAATTATAGCCTGTCCCTTATACCCATCTGTAGCTGCAGACGAAGGCTTCGGTGTAGATCGCGATGGA
>NZ_JAVAXX010000213.1:0-11431 GCF_042709275.1 Bacillus sp. LR_5
GAAATGTAAGCAAACAATATGGCGGGAAAGTTGTTCTTGAAGAGACGTCAGTCACGATTCAAAAGGGCAAAATCACCTCGTTTATCGGTCCTAACGGCGCCGGCAAAAGTACGCTGCTGTCTATCATGAGCCGCCTGATCAAAAAGGATTCCGGCGAGATTTACATAGACGGACAAGAGATTGGAGCATGTGACAGCAAAGAGCTTGCCAAGAAAATGAGCATTTTGAAGCAGGCGAACCAAATCAATATCAGGCTCACGATCAAAGACCTCGTCAGTTTTGGCAGGTTTCCGTACTCACAGGGCCGGCTGACAGAGGAAGACTGGGTTCATATCAACCAGGCGCTTAGCTATATGAAGCTGGAAGACATTCAAGACAAATACTTGGATCAGCTGAGCGGCGGACAGTGCCAAAGGGCATTTATCGCCATGGTCATTGCCCAGGACACAGATTATATCTTTCTGGATGAACCGCTGAACAATCTGGATATGAAACACTCAGTTGAAATTATGAAACTGCTGAAACGGCTGGTAGAGGAGCTTGGAAAAACGATCGTGATCGTCATTCACGATATCAATTTTGCTTCAGTCTATTCTGACTATATCGTCGCTTTGAAAAACGGCCGAATCGTTAAAGAAGGACCGCCTGAAGAAATGATAGAAACATCAGTGCTTGAGGAAATCTACGATATGACCATCCCGATTCAGACGATTGATAATCAAAGAATAGGTGTTTATTTTTCTTAATATATAGAAGAGGTGAGGAGCATGAAAAAGTTCGCGTTACTATTCATCGCTTTGGTCACTGCCGTTGTCATTTCTGCATGCGGAAACCAAAGCACAAGCAGCAAAGGTTCTGATACAAAGAAAGAACAAATCACAGTGAAACACCAGCTCGACAAAAACGGCACAAAAGTACCGAAGAACCCTAAAAAAGTTGTCGTATTTGACTTTGGAAGCTTAGATACATTAGATAAACTAGGACTTGATGATATAGTAGCGGGCCTGCCGAAACAAGTCCTTCCTAAATATCTGTCCAAATTCAAGGATGACAAATACGCTGATGTCGGCAGCTTAAAAGAGCCAGACTTCGACAAAGTGGCAGAATTAGATCCTGATCTGATCATTATTTCAGCAAGACAATCTGAGTCTTACAAAGAATTCTCTAAAATTGCGCCGACGATTTACCTTGGTGTAGATACAGCGAAGTACATGGAATCATTTAAATCAGACGCTGAAACAATCGGTAAAATCTTTGATAAAGAAGACAAAGTGAAAGATGAGCTCGCAAACATTGATCACTCAATCGCAGATGTAAAGAAAACCGCTGAAAAGCTTAACAAAAACGGTCTCGTCATCATGGCGAACGATGGAAAAATCAGCGCATTCGGTCCTAAATCAAGATACGGCCTGATCCATGACGTGTTCGGCGTGACACCGGCTGATAAAAACATCAAAGCGTCTACTCACGGACAAAGCGTTTCTTACGAGTACATTTCAAAAACAAACCCGGATTACCTGTTTGTCATTGACCGCGGTACAGCGATCGGTGAAACATCATCTACTAAACAAGTCGTTGAAAATGATTATGTGAAAAATGTAAACGCAGTGAAAAATGATCATGTCGTCTACCTTGATTCTGCTACTTGGTACTTATCAGGAGGCGGTCTTGAGTCTATGGCACAAATGATCAAAGAAGTGAAAGACGGTTTAGAAAAGTAAAACCAAAAAGAGCCCCCGCTAAGTAGCGGGGCTCTTTTTTTGTTAATCAGCGTGCCGGCTGCTGTTCGGCAGGGCGCTGAGGTTTCTTTAATGTGAATGAGAGAAGGAAGCCGACAAGTGCAATGACGGCAGCCACAATAAAAGCGGCATTCATGCCGTGCAGGGCGGCGTGCTTTACATTTGTCGTGCCTGCATGTGCCGCCTGGTTGCTCATCACGGAAACCAATAGTGCGGTTCCGATCGAGCCGCCGACTTGGCGAATCGTGTTGTTCATCGCAGTTCCGTGCGGAATCAAGTGGCGCGGCAGCGCATTGATTCCGGCTGTTGTCACCGGCATCATGATCATGGCGGTGCCTAAGAGACGAACGGTGTATAAAACGACAATCCAAGCGAGTGACGTATGGTCAGTCAGCTGCATAAACGGCAGAGATGTCAGGAAGATGATGCAGAAACCGGCAATCGCCAGCCCTCTTCCGCCGACACGGTCAAAAATTCTGCCGATAATCGGCGACATAAAGCCCATCACAACGGCTCCCGGCAGGAGCATAAGCCCTGTATCAAAAGCTGTGACATCTCTGACATTTTGTGTATAAAGCGGCAGGATGGTTTCCGTACCGATCAATAATGCAAAGACGAGGGTTCCCAGCAGTGTTGTTAAACTGAAAATGCCAAACGTGAAGACGCGGAATTCCAGCATCGGTTTTTCAAGCTTCATTTGTCTTGTGATAAACAAGAGCAGCGCGATGACACCCACCAGCAGTGAAATCAAGACGGTTGAACTGGACCAGCCGTAAGAGCCGACGCTTGAGAAGCCGTACAGAAGGCCGCCGAACCCAAATGTTGAAAGGATGACTGATAAAATATCAATCTGTGTTTTTCTTAAAGTCGTCACGTTTTTCATCAGGATGCTGGCAAGAATCAAATCAATCACAGCAAACGGAAGAATAATATAAAACAATGATCTCCAAGAGAAAGCTTCGACAGCCCATCCGGAAAGAGTCGGTCCGATCGCAGGCGCGAATGAGATGACCAATCCGACCATACCCATAGCCTGGCCGCGTTTTTCAATCGGAAAGATTGTCAGGAATACAGTCTGCATGAGCGGCATCATAATGCCGGCTCCGGCCGCTTGAATGATACGCGCTGTCAGCAGAACCGGGAAGTTCGGCGCGAACGCTCCGACGACTGTTCCGGCAGTGAAAATGCTCATTGCTGTGATGAGCAGCGCCCGGCTTGTGAATTTCTCAATTAAAAACGCGGTAATCGGAATTAAAATCCCGTTGGTTAACATAAATGATGTGGTCAGCCATTGTGCTTGGTTGGCATCGACATTGAAATCCCTCATGATATGGGGAAGTGCGGTAATCAACAATGTCTGGTTCAAAATCGCCACAAACGCTCCGGCTAACAAAATGCCGACAATGACAGAACGGTTAAAAGGTTTTTGTTCAATACTTGTGTTCAATACATATCCCTTCTTTTCTCTAAGTAATTAACAGTGTTTTTAACATGGAAACGGGCTGTGTTAAAACACTGGTTTGTTCCAGATAGCCAATCAGTGATTTGAGTAAAAAAGCGCGGGGTTCTTCCTTCTTCGCTTCTTCCTCCAGCATGGCGGCTGCGGATGTCAGTTCATCTACGTCATAGTCCGCGGCGGACAGGGAAGAGATGCCTTTATGTAATTCCTTCAGGCTTTCCGATAATAGGACTGATTTATCCTTTGGCTTGTAGGAGGATGCTGAATGAATATAAAGCTCGATGGCTTCGGGCGGAAGAAGAGACTGGCGGGTTTCCCTGTTTTTGATAATCTGATTGAGGGTGCTGATGATAAACTCTGCGATCGGGTCAAGCTCAAGCGGTTTTTCCTCGATTTTGATCAGCATTAAAAACTCACGCATCATACCATGAAGAATGATGACCAAATCCCACACAAATGGGAGAATGGTTTCTCCATACGCCTGGATCAGCGAATCGCGGTGCCAGCAGATAATCGTCGATCTGGTCTGATGGATATGCTGTTTGACCCGGTCATTGTGCAGCTTGGGGTTTCCGTAGGTCAGCATATTGAAAAACTGCTGATTCCGCCTGAAGCCCTCCAGTTCCATTTTGACCTTTTGCGTCAAACGCTCCTCCGGTGTAAGTGCGGTATTTTCCTGAAGTCTTGAGGCCGCGGCCACCATTTGCTTCTGGTTAAATGACAGCAGCTCCAAAAGCAGATCTTCTTTAGATTGGAACAGCTTATATATCGAAGCTTTTGACATCTTACATTCTTCTGCGATCGCCTGCATGGAAACCGACGTAAAATCCTTTTCCGAAAAAAGCTTTCGCGCGGCTAACAAGATATCTGTTTTTTTATCAAGCATCTCATGGCTTCCTTCTTTCTTGAACATTAGAAAACCCATTGGTTCACAGAAAACCAATGAGTAACTATGAAAAAATTTTACCAAATAAACAAAATAGAAGTCAATGGATTTTAACCGGGTAAATGAAAGGCCTGCCGGAAAATCCGACAGGCCGAATAAGAGCTTATTTTTCAACTTTAAATCCTTGTTTTTCAAGCATTTCACGGATGTGCGGATAGTACAGGCGCTCATAGTAGGAAGCGATGCTCTGTGACCAATTTCTTGTTTCTTTTCCGTTTGTCCGTTTATTCATGTATTCAGACATCTGTTCGTCGTATGCCTGAATGTGAGACGTCAGCTCATCCTGATTCAAATAAGTTTCCTGATGATTGACAGCTTCCTGCGGCAAGCGCGGTTTTTTCGCTGAACGGTCGGCAGGATGCCCAATGACAAGGCCGGATAAAGGGAACACGTATTTTGGAAGCTCAAGCAGTTCGATCAGCTCTTGAGGGTTTCCGCGAACCGCACCGATCGGAACTGTGCCAAGTCCGAGTGACTCAGCCGCTGCTGTTGCTGTGCCGAGGGCAATACCAGCGTCTACTGCGCCGACAAGAACAGATTCCAATCCATTTGTGATTTCCATTTTGAAATCATGCAGATCTTCAAGCGCAATTTTGGCCCGATTGAAATCTGCGCAGAACAGCAGGAAAACAGGAGCTTGATCGATCCATGGCTGGCCGCCTGCCAGCTCGGAGATTTTCTTTTTGCGCTCTTTATCCTGGACTGTGATCACAGTCACTTGCTGTCCGTTGATAGAAGAAGGGGCTGATTGCACCGCTTCAATGATTTGGTCCAATTGCTCCTGAGCTACAGGCTCATCTGTGTAGCTGCGAATCGAGCGGTGGTCTTTTAAAGATTTAATCACTTCATTCATATGGGACACCCTTTCTTTACTCGCTAAGCTCTGTGCGGACAACATCAAGAGGGGCGCTCAGCAGTTCTTTTCCTTTTGCGACAAACCCTTGGAAATGCGCAGTTTCGTTATGGAATTTCATTGCCGCTTCATCTTTCCATTTTTCAAGCATGACAAATGTATTTTCTTCGCCTACTTTTTCGAATAGGTCGTATTGCGCGTTGCCTTCCTCAGCTCTTGAATGCTGAACAAGTGATTGAGCCTCGCTCAAAAATTCCTCGCGTTTTTCTGGTTTTACTTTGATGTAAGCTTGTAATACGATCATTTAAATCTCCTCCGTTGTTATGCGAATTTATTGTTCGAATTTCATCGAACTAAATGTAACATGTATTCTAAATGAGGTAAAGGAAAAACCCTTATATAGTAAAATTGTCATTCTAATTGTTGTGTGATACATTTGTGTCATGAACATTCCAAACCATCCAGAAACAGAAACATTGCAGCTGACAAAGGTTCTTCATGCACTTAGTGATCCGCTTCGTTTAGAGCTCGTCAAGCAATTAGCTGAAGCAAAAGAAAAAACGTGCAGCACCTGTGCAGATGTGCAGGTTGCCAAATCGACTTTGTCGCATCATTTTAAAGTTTTGAGAGAATCGGGCATCGCTCAAGTTCGGATAGAAGGAAAGCGCCGGTATTATTCGCTTCGCGCTGAAGACCTTGAAAAGGCATTTCCGGGCCTGCTTGAAGCCGTGCTGAATGTAGACCAGGACCGCTGGTGAATCAATCCCCTGTAACGGGGATTTTTTTATGTCCGTAAACCGCTTTGAAAAGCCGCTGCACACCCTCCTGAATATCTTCTTCCTTCAGCCGTGCAAAACCAATAATGAGAGCTGGCCTGCCCGTTTGCCGCTTGTTTTCCTTCAAGTTAAATCGGCTCATTCCGAATATTTCAAGCTGCAGCCCGGCAGCATGTGACAGGATGTCTTGTTCGGTGCGCCTGGTATCAAATTCGGTAACAAAATGCAGCCCCGCATTTGCTCCTTTTACGGTTACCTCTCCGCTGAACTCTGCTTCTAAAGCGGTGATCAGGCGTTCTCTCTTTTCTTTATAATGCTGCTTCATTTTTTTTATATGCTTCTGATATTCACCAGACTCAATAAATTCCTGCAGGGTGAGCTGTGTAAGTGATGAGCAAGTCTGCAGATCATAGCCCCGCTGTTTGTATGTCCTCAACAGCTCAGGCGGCAACACCATATAGCTGATCCGCAAGCCGGGGAGAAGGGACTTTGAAAAGGTTCCCATATAGATGACATTTTGAAAACGGTCGAGGCTTTGCAACGCCGGAATACTGTCTACATCATATGTGAATTCACTATCATAATCGTCCTCAATGATATATCGGCGCGGCTCCTCGGCTGCCCAGTTCAGCAGCTGAATTCTTCTGGATACAGGCATAATCGTTCCGGACGGAAACTGATGCGACGGGGTGGTCACCAGCACATCTGGCTGCTGTCTGGTGATTTCAGCAATCGACATGCCTTTTTCATCCAGCATGATCGTCTTTACTTGTTTTCCGGCATTCTTCAAAAGCTGATACATGCGCCTGTAGCCAGGCTCCTCCATCGCATACACGGCTTCCTTGGGTAAAAGCTCAGTCAATAGCTGCATGAGCACCTGTGTGCCTGCCCCTATGATCATTTGTTCCGGCCTGCATTTTACACCCCTCGTCAGGGAAATGAGCCTGGTAATGGCCGCTCTCACTTCATATATCCCTTGCGGATGTGACATATCGCCGAGCGTGCGGTATGAGCGGGAGGCCGCTTTTTGCTCGCAGCGGAACCAGCTTTTGATCGGAAAATGGTCTGTATCGGAACTCATGTGTGAAAACGATATCCAATCGCTCTGGTCGATGTGAATCTCTTTTAGGTCATCCGGCAGTGCAAATGGAGGGTGCTCCTCGGCGGAAAACATGTCTAGTTCCTCCACGAAGAAACCCTTTCGTTCAATGGCGTACAAATACCCCTCAGCCAGCAGCTGCTGATAGGCTGAATTCACTGAATTTACGCTGACCTTGAGATTTTCAGCCAGCTCCCGCTTGGAGGGAACCTTCGAGTGCGGCAGCAGATTGCGGCTGAGGATTTCTTTTTTCAGCTTTTGATAAATTTGCTGATAGATATAATCGGCTTGTTCTGAACGATCGAGTGTAATCGTGATATCCATTTGTATTTTCTCCTTCTGATACCATCAAAAAGTTATAATTGGTACTTTTCATCATACCAAAGAGAAGTCAGAATGATAAGAAAATACCGACAGGGGGATATTCACATGAGTCAAACAACAGCAAGCATCACAACTGCACAATGGCAGCAAAAACGGGATCAATTTGTGTCAAAAGGTGTGAGCAACGGCAACCGCAGTCTGGCGGTCAAAGGAGAAGGGGCCGAGCTGTACGATCTGGACGGCCGGAGATTTATTGATTTTGCAGGCGCCATCGGCACGTTAAATGTCGGACACTCGCATCCGAAGGTGGTTGAGGCTGTGAAGCGGCAGGCGGAGGAGCTGATTCATCCTGGTTTTAATGTCATGATGTACCCGACTTATATCGAATTAGCAGAAAAACTGTGCGGCATCGCGCCGGGCAGCCATGAGAAAAAAGCGATTTTTCTTAACTCAGGGGCAGAAGCGGTCGAAAACGCTGTGAAAATCGCCAGAAAGTATACAAAGCGCCAAGGCGTTGTCTCGTTTACGCGCGGGTTTCACGGGCGCACAAATATGACGATGAGCATGACAAGCAAGGTAAAACCTTATAAATTCGGTTTCGGGCCTTTTGCGCCAGAGGTTTATCAAGCGCCGTTCCCTTATTATTATCAGAAGCCGGCCGGCATGAGTGATGAAAGCTATGACGATATGGCCATTCAAGCATTCAATGATTTCTTTATCGCTTCAGTGGCGCCTGAAACGGTGGCGTGTGTCGTGATGGAGCCAGTGCAGGGAGAAGGCGGGTTTATTATTCCTTCGAAACGGTTCGTACAGCACGTCGCTTCATTCTGCAAAGAACACGGCATTGTTTTTGTTGCTGATGAAATCCAAACCGGCTTTGCCAGAACTGGCACTTATTTCGCAATTGAGCACTTTGATGTAGTGCCCGATCTGATCACGGTTTCTAAATCGCTTGCGGCAGGCCTGCCATTAAGCGGTGTGATCGGGCGTGCGGAAATGCTTGATGCGGCAGCGCCAGGGGAGCTGGGCGGCACGTATGCCGGCAGCCCGCTCGGCTGCGCGGCGGCTTTGGCAGTCTTGGATATTATCGAAGACGAAGGACTGAATGAGCGATCTGAAGAAATTGGCAAAATCATTGAAGACAAGGCGTATGAGTGGAAACAAGAATTCCCGTTCATCGGTGACATCCGCAGACTCGGGGCGATGGCCGCAATCGAAATCGTCAAGGATCCAGACACGCGTGAGCCTGATAAAGCAAAAGCAGCGGCGATCGCGGCCTATGCGAATCAAAACGGATTACTTTTGCTGACAGCGGGAATTAACGGTAATATCATCCGCTTTTTGACACCGCTCGTCATCTCAGACAGCCTATTAAATGAAGGGCTCAGCATCTTGGAGGCGGGCCTGCGAGCTTAATCATTGGAAAGAAAACGGCCGGGTCTGCTATCATTTTAAGTAATCATGAAAAGAAAGGAATGTTCAATATGCCAGATCAATTAACGGTCTACAACCCGGCTACGGGCGAGGAGATCAAAACGATTCCTCAGCAATCAGCCACAGAGGTAGAAGAAGCCATTGAACGTTCACATCAAGCGTTTAAAACGTGGTCTAAAACATCAGCGAACGAAAGAGCGTCTCTTTTGAAAAAATGGTATGAGCTGATTGTTGAACATAAAGAAGAGCTTGCAGATTTAATTACAAAGGAAAACGGAAAACCATACAAGGAAGCAGTTGGCGAGGTACTTTACGGCGCAGGCTATATCGAATGGTTCGCAGAGGAAGCGAAGCGTGTGTACGGAAGAACGGTCCCGGCCCCGACAACGGGTAAACGAATTGTTGTCACACGCCAGCCGGTCGGCCCCGTTGCTGCTATCACGCCCTGGAATTTCCCGAATGCGATGATTACACGCAAAGCGGCGCCTGCTCTTGCCGCTGGCTGTACATTTATCATCAAGCCGGCGCCGGACACACCGCTGTCTGCTTATGAACTAGCACGCCTCGCATATGAAGCGGGCATTCCGAAGGATGTTATTCAGGTTGTAATCGGCGATGGAGAAGAAATCGGAAATGTGTTCACAAGCAGTCCGAAAATCCGCAAAATCACGTTCACAGGCTCAACACCTGTAGGGAAAATCCTTATGAAAAACAGCGCGGACACCGTGAAGCACGTCTCAATGGAACTCGGCGGACACGCCCCGCTGATCGTAGATGAAGATGCAGACATTGACCTTGCCGTTGAACAGGCGATGGCGTCCAAATACCGAAACGCCGGCCAAACCTGCGTATGTGCCAACCGCCTGATCGTTCATGAATCCATCAAGGATGAATTTGCTGCGAAACTGAGCGAGCAAGTGTCTAAGCTGAAAGTCGGAAATGGACTTGAGGAAGGCGTTAATGTCGGACCGATCATCAATAAACGAGGCTTCGAAAAAATCGTCAGCCAAATAGATGATGCGGTTGAAAAAGGCGCGAAAGTGATTGCTGGGGGCACATATGACCGAAACGATGACAAAGGGTGCTACTTTGTGAATCCGACAGTGCTCACCGATGTCGATACGTCCATGAACATCATGCATGAGGAAACATTCGGCCCGGTCGCCCCGATCGTCACGTTTTCTGATATTGATGAAGCGATTCAGCTTGCCAACGATACACCGTATGGCTTGGCTGCTTACTTCTTCACAGAAAACTACCGCCGCGGCATCTATATTTCCGAGAATCTAGAGTATGGCATTATCGGCTGGAATGACGGCGGACCGTCAGCGGTTCAAGCGCCATTCGGCGGAATGAAAGAAAGCGGCATTGGCCGTGAAGGCGGTTCAGAAGGTATCGAGCCGTACCTTGAAACAAAATATTTGTCCATCGGTTTATAAAAGAATGCACGCTCCTGAGAGCTGCCGGATTTTCCGGCAGCTCTTTTTGTGTTCCGGCGAATAATCACAACAATTCCAGCCAAAATAACAGCAAATACATTTTGAAAGAAGGTTCCCCAACAATGGATTTATTATTGGCTCTTCTCCCGGCTTTGTTTTGGGGGAGCATTGTTCTCTTCAATGTGAAATTAGGCGGCGGGCCGTACAGCCAGACACTGGGAACGACGATCGGGGCACTCATTGTTTCTATCGTTATTTACTTTTTTGTTCAGCCCGTTCTGTCACTTCGCATTTTTATTGTTGGAATCGTATCCGGCTTATTTTGGTCACTTGGACAGGCCAACCAGCTGAAAAGCATTCAATTGATGGGCGTGTCGAAAACAATGCCGATTTCCACAGGAATGCAGCTCGTTTCCACCTCGCTTTTCGGTGTGATCGTGTTCCGCGAATGGTCAACACCGATTGCGATTACGCTTGGCGTTCTCGCTTTGATCTTTATCATTGTGGGAATCATTCTCACGTCCTTGGAAGATAAGAATGATAAAAAAGAGGGTGAGCCAAGCAATTTGAAAAAGGGCATTTTGATTCTCCTTGTTTCGACTCTTGGTTATTTGGTTTATGTAGTCGTGGCTAGATTATTCAATGTGTCCGGCTGGTCCGCGCTGCTGCCACAGGCAATTGGCATGGTGGTCGGGGGGTTAGTTTTAACCTATAGACACAAACCCTTTAACAAGTATGCGATCAGAAATATTCTCCCAGGGTTAATCTGGGCAGGCGGAAATATGTTTTTGTTTATTTCTCAGCCGCGAGTCGGCGTTGCAACGAGCTTTTCCCTTTCACAAATGGGAATTGTCATTTCTACGCTCGGCGGTATTTTCATCCTGCGTGAAAAGAAAACGAAACGCCAGCTAATAGCAATTGCGATCGGGATTATCCTGATTATTGCCGCCGCCGTATTCTTAGGAATCGCCAAAACAAATTCATAACAAATGGAGGAGGATGTATATGTATCCGGATTTAAAAGGAAAAGTCGTCGCTATTACAGGAGCTGCTTCAGGGCTCGGAAAGGCGATGGCCATTCGCTTCGGCAAGGAGCAGGCAAAAGTGGTTATCAACTATTATAGTAATAAACAAGATCCAAACGAGGTAAAAGAAGAGGTCATCAAGGCGGGCGGTGAAGCTGTTGTCGTCCAAGGAGATGTCACGAAAGAGGAAGATGTAAAAAATATCGTGCAAACGGCAATCAAGGAGTTCGGTACACTCGATATTATGATTAATAATGCCGGTCTTGAAAATCCTGTACCATCTCACGAAATGCCGCTCAAGGATTGGGATAAAGTCATCGGCACGAACTTAACGGGT
>NZ_JAVAXX010000214.1:0-11409 GCF_042709275.1 Bacillus sp. LR_5
GGAAAATGAAGGCTGTCACGTTTCTCGACAGCCCTAGGGGTTTCCTCTCCTTTTCATTTCGCCCGTAATTTCGGGCACAGTCCCGTCGGCAGGCACATTGGCTTCTGGTCGATCGGGCTTCTCATGATGCAGCATTCCAAGCCGAAGACTTCACGGAAAAATGGCTGGGTGAACACATCTTCCGGTGTTCCGGCGTTGTATATTTTTCCGTCCAGCACACTGATTAGATAGTCAGCGTATTGAGCGGCTTGGTTTAAATCATGGAGCACCATGACAACGGTGCGGCCATGGTCGCGGTTCAGCTTTTTCAGCAGTTCAAGCACTTCAATCTGATGTGAGATGTCTAAATACGTGGTCGGCTCATCAAGCAAAAGCAAATCAGTGCCTTGCGCAAGTGCCATGGAAATCCAGGCTCTTTGTCTTTGGCCGCCTGAGAGGGCATCAAGTGTCCGATCCTTCAGTTCAATCATGCCCGTTGCTTCCAGCGCCCACTCTACCATGTCATGATCCTCTTGGGTATGCTTGGATAACAGCTTTTTGTGAGGATGTCTGCCAAAATAGCATAACTCCTCTACCGTCAATCCTTCAGGGGCCTGAGGAGATTGTGGAAGAATGGCCAGTTTTTTTGCGACTTCTTTTGATGGCTGGCGGTGGATGTCTTTTCCTTCTAGTAGCACTGTACCGCTTTTCGGGGCCATCAGCCTGGCGAGCGATTTGAGGATTGTTGATTTACCGCAGCCATTAGCGCCGATGAGCGCAGTGATTTTTCCTTCTTCTATCTTTAAGTCGACTCCGTCAATAATCACTGTACTGTCATATGAAAGAGTGAGCTGGTCTGCAGCCAGTTTTCCCATGGTATCCTCTCCCTACTGTTTCCTCGCTTCGAATTTCAATAAATATAAGAAATAAGGCGCGCCGATCACGGCTGTCAGTATTCCGGCAGGTATTTCAACCGGAGGCATGATGCCGCGCCCTAACGTATCTGCAATTAATAATATAATAGCACCAATCAATGCCGATGCAGGCAGTAAATATTTAGCTTTTTCTCCGGTAAGCCGTCTGGCGATATGCGGAGCAAGCAAGCCGATAAAACCGATTGAGCCGACGACGGCTACACAGCTTCCCGCCAGCGCCACCGCGGTGAAAATCAGGATGAATCTCAGCCGGTTTGCGTTTTCTCCGAGACCCTGTGCAAGCTCATCCCCGAGTGACATAAGATCCAGCTTCGGTATGAGTATGCAGACGATCGGAAAAAGAATCAAAAGCCATGGCGCAAGCAGGTTGACTTCTTCCCAGTTTCTTCCCCAGAGGCTTCCTGTCAGCCAAATGAGTGCAGCATTCACGTCGCCTGGAAACTTGACCATCATATATTGCATTCCGGCGTGGCAGACCGCGCCTAAAGCAATGCCTGATAAAGCCAGTGAAGAGGGCTGAATGCTCTTTTTTCGGGCTATCATTAATAATAGTACAGCAATAATGGCGGCTCCGGCAAATGCGGAGAACGGAAGCACGTATACCGGCGACTCAGGAAAGATGAGAATCACAGCCATCGCCGCAAGTCCGGAGCCTTTTGAAATGCCGACAACGTCCGGGGAAGCGAGTGGATTTCGGATCACACCCTGTAAAATCGCTCCGGCAGCGGCAAGCCCAGCACCGGCCAAAATCGCTAATATAATGCGGGGAAGGCGATATTGCTGGATGATAAATTCAAAGGAATGATCCAGTCCCAGCAGATTCGTCACTACCGCATCAGGTGAAATGTATAATGCACCGATTCCAATGCTGATGACGGACAGAACGATTAAAATCACGGCCAATATGAGTATCGCCAGTAAGGGGCGTTTTTGTTTTCTGGTTGTTTTCTTCATTTCAGATGTCGCCCTTTCCTTGCCAAATATAAGAAAAACGGCGTTCCGATAATCGCGGTGACAATGCCGACCGGTGATTCATAAGGAAATGCAATCCATCTGGCCAGTACATCTGCGTACACCAGCAAAATGGCACCGAACAGTGCCGAAAACGGAAGCACGTATTGATAATGTTCTCCGATCAGCTTGCGGACAATATGCGGGACGAGCAGCCCGACAAAGCCAATCGGCCCGGCGACGGCTACGGAAGCGCCGGAAAGGATTAAAATAATCAAACTGATCAGAATCCGGATGCCGTTCATATTTTGTCCAAGCCCTTTTGCTGTTTCGTCTCCGAGACCGAGAACAGAAACAGAACCGGAAAATACGAGGGCAAGCCCGATGCCAATGACAGAAAACGGAGCGATGGTTATGACGTCCTGCCAGTTGCTGCCGTCGATTGCGCCTGTCATCCAGTACAGAACATCCTCACCTGACTCATTTAAAATAATGATGGCCTGTGTCATAGAGGAGAGGAACAAATGCACGGCCATTCCTGACAGCGCCAGCTTAACAGGTGTCATTCCGCCGGATGAGGCAATCATATACACAATCGCGCCGCCTGCTGCCGCACCCGCAAAAGCGAATATAACAGATGAATAGGGCGATGCCGGCAGAATGACGAGAGAAGCAACGACAAAAAGCGATGCACCCGCATTCACACCGAAAATTTGGGGTGAAGCCAGAGGGTTTCTGGTCATAGCCTGCATTAGCGCCCCTGCTACAGCTAGGCTGGCGCCGACAAAAACGCCGATTAATGTGCGGGGAAGGCGAAGAGTAGAGATGATGAGCTGTTCCTTTGAACCGTCCCATACAAAAAGATATTTCAATGAATCTATGATGCCGATGTCTGAGGCTCCTACTGAAAGATTCAGCCCAAGCCCAAATATAAAAATAATCAGTGCAATGATGAACATCATCAGTCTTGATGATGAGCGCCGTTTGGCTGATTGATACAACAGTCTCACTTCCTTACTGCGTCTGGTTGCAAAAACGAAGAAGCAAGGATTCCCCTCGCTTCTCATTTGTCCTATTTATTATACACTTTTTTAAGCACATCTTTGGCGCTTGTTTCACTAGACTTGATGCCTCTGAATCTTGTCCAAGTGTCACGGTCCGCATCATAGACTTGTCCATTTTTCACCGCTTTGAGATTTTTCCAGAGCGGGTTCGTTTTCCACTCATCTACAATGGTTTTGCCTTCGTTGGCTGAGATGAACAAAATATCAGGATCGATTTTGCTCAATTGCTCAAGGCTGACCTCTTGATAGGCGTTATCTGACTTCACAGCGTGTGTAAAGCCGAGCATTTTAAAGATTTCTCCGTCATAGGATGATGATGTATGAAGCTGGAAGGAATCCGCTCTTGCAACGCCGAGAACGATGTTGCGGTTTTCATCTTTCGGAAGTTCGGCTTTTAGATCGTTGATGACTTTTTTGTGCTCGGCAAGCTTTTCTTTTCCTTCATCTTCTTTATTTAATGCTTTAGCAATGGTCGTAAAGCTGTCGATCGTTTCGTCATATGTCGCTTCACGGCTTTTTAATTCAATCGTCGGGGCGATTTTTTTCAGCTGTTTATAAATGTTTTTATGGCGCTCAGCGTCAGCGATGATTAAATCAGGCTTCAAGGAACTGATGACTTCAAGATTGGGTTCGCTGCGTGTGCCTACAGATGTGTAATCAATGGAGCTGCCGACAAGCTTTTTAATCATATCTTTTTTGTTGTCATCGGCGATGCCCACCGGCGTAATGCCGAGATTGTGAACGGCATCCAAGAATGAAAGCTCAAGCACAACCACCCGCTTAGGTGTGCCGCTTACTGTCGTTTTTCCTTCTTCGTCATGGATCACTCTGGAATCCTTAGACTCGCTTTTGCCGCTTCCGTTGTTATTCTGGGTTGATGAACAGCCGGATACAATGAGGCAGGCGAGCAATAAAACACTCATGATGGCAATCAACTTGTTAGAATAGGTGCGCATGTCATTCTTCCTTTTTTTAGATTTAGTAATGAGAATCATTATCACATGTAACACTATAATAGCATGGCTTATCATGTCAATATTTTTTTAGTAAAGAAAGCTGCGTTTTTTACTGCTTTCTCATGAAAGCATCATCAGACACAAATAAGTGGTATGAAGCGTTACCGTGTCTTTGAGACAAAAACGCATGGGCGTTGGCTTTAGAGGTTTCGAACATATCAGCAGTGACATAAGGAAGGAGAGTGCTGAGATAACCGGACAATTTCTTTTCTATTTCATCTGTTAGTGCAAATTCAATGTCGCCGATATTCATGATAATCGAGAAAACAAAGTCGATATCGATATGAAAATGTTCCTCGGCAAAAACCGCAAGCTCGTGAATTCCTGGTGAACATCCGGCACGCTTATGGAAAATCTGTTTGACTAAATCACTCACAATCCAAGCATTGTATTGCTGTTCTGGTGAAAAGTATTGCATTAGACATACCTCCTGCTCGTACGGATAAAGGCAGCGTTTCATGGTCGTGTGCTCCGTGCAGCGGCTTCTCTTTAATTTTGATTTTTCTGAAAATAGGTCCCGTTCCTATCACTTTACCATGGACGGAAAACAAATAGCTACTACCATTCCTCCTGTTTTTCTCTTTAATGTTCTGGAATCTGTTTCAGGTACAGACGATCGGGTATGAAAGAAATATAGAAAACATGAAGGAGGAATATCGACATGAAACCAGTTGTAAAAGAGTATACAAATGACGAACAGCTCATGAAGGATGTAGAGGAATTGCAGAAAATGGGTGTTGCGAAAGAGGATGTATACGTCTTAGCTCACGACGATGACAGAACGGAACGCCTGGCAGACAACACGAATGCCAATACGATCGGAGCCAAAGAAACAGGTTTCAAGCACGCGGTGGGAAATATCTTCAATAAAAAAGGAGACGAGCTCCGCAATAAAATTCACGAAATCGGTTTTTCTGAAGATGAAGCCGCTCAATTTGAAAAACGCTTAGATGAAGGAAAAGTGCTTCTCTTTGTGACAGATAACGAAAAAGTGAAAGCTTGGGCATAAAGCAGGGAAAAAACCAAAAGGCCAGTGTTGGCCTTTTGGTTTTTTTGCGGTCTTTGCGGTGGTATTTTGCAGAATGCCGCAATAGGATAGCGGAACATTTTCGGTTCTGCATGTCCCTCAATTTGCTATTATATTTTTGTGATAAATTGGAATAAAATCTCACAAAATAGAAAATGGGGGTACATAGTGGATGAAAAAAGTGATGTTAGCTACGGCTCTGTTTTTAGGATTGACTCCAGCTGGCGCGAACGCAGCTGATTTAGGCCACCAGACGTTGGGATCCAATGATGGCTGGGGCGCGTACTCGACCGGCACGACAGGCGGATCAAAAGCATCCTCCTCAAATGTGTATACCGTCAGCAACAGAAACCAGCTTGTCTCGGCATTAGGGAAGGAAACGAACACAACGCCAAAAATCATTTATATCAAGGGAACGATTGACATGAACGTGGATGACAATCTGAAGCCGCTTGGCCTAAATGACTATAAAGATCCGGAGTATGATTTGGACAAATATTTGAAAGCCTATGATCCTAGCACATGGGGCAAAAAAGAGCCGTCGGGCACACAAGAAGAAGCGAGAGCACGCTCGCAGAAAAACCAAAAAGCACGGGTCATGGTCGATATTCCTGCAAACACGACGATCGTCGGTTCAGGGACTAACGCTAAAGTCGTGGGAGGAAACTTCCAAATCAAGAGTGATAACGTCATTATTCGCAACATTGAATTCCAGGATGCCTATGACTATTTTCCGCAATGGGATCCGACTGACGGAAGCTCAGGGAACTGGAACTCACAATACGACAACATCACGATAAACGGCGGCACACACATCTGGATTGATCACTGTACATTTAATGACGGTTCGCGTCCGGACAGCACATCACCGAAATATTATGGAAGAAAATATCAGCACCATGACGGCCAAACGGATGCTTCCAACGGTGCTAACTATATCACGATGTCCTATAACTATTATCACGATCATGATAAAAGCTCCATTTTCGGATCAAGTGACAGCAAAACCTCCGATGACGGCAAATTAAAAATTACGCTGCATCATAACCGCTATCAAAATATTGTCCAGCGCGCGCCGAGAGTCCGCTTCGGGCAAGTGCACGTATACAACAACTATTATGAAGGAAGCACAAGCTCTTCAAGTTATCCTTTCAGCTATGCATGGGGAATTGGAAAGTCATCTAAAATCTATGCCCAAAACAATGTCATTGACGTACCGGGACTGTCAGCTGCTAAAACGATCAGCGTATTCAGCGGGGGAACGGCTTTATATGACTCCGGCACGTTGCTGAACGGCACACAGATCAACGCATCGGCTGCAAACGGACTGAGCTCTTCTGTCGGCTGGACGCCGTCTCTGCATGGATCGATTGATGCTTCTGCTAATGTGAAATCAAATGTTATAAATCAAGCGGGTGCGGGTAAATTAAATTAAGAAAGTGAAAAACACAAAGGGTGCTAACCTTTGTGTTTTTTAATTAATTAAAATGTTTATTAACTTAGTTAAGGAGTAGAATGGAAAAGGGGATCGGAAAACAAGTATATAGGAGGAGACCTATTTATGGCTTCAGAAAAAGACGCAGGAAAACAGTCAGCAGTAAAGCTTGTTCCATTGCTTATTACTGTCGCTGTGGGACTAATCATCTGGTTTATTCCCGCTCCGTCCGGACTTGAACCTAAAGCTTGGCATTTGTTTGCGATTTTTGTCGCGACAATTATCGGCTTTATCTCCAAGCCCTTGCCAATGGGTGCAATTGCAATTTTTGCATTGGCGGTTACTGCACTAACTGGAACACTATCAATTGAGGATACATTAAGCGGATTTGGGAATAAGACCATTTGGCTTATCGTTATCGCATTCTTTATTTCCCGGGGATTTATCAAAACCGGGCTCGGTGCGAGAATTTCGTATGTATTCGTTCAGAAATTCGGGAAAAAAACCCTTGGACTTTCTTATTCACTGTTATTCAGTGATTTAATACTTTCACCTGCTATTCCAAGTAATACGGCGCGTGCAGGAGGCATTATATTTCCTATTATCAGATCATTATCCGAAACATTCGGATCAAGCCCGGCAAATGGAACAGAGAGAAAAATCGGTGCATTCTTATTAAAAACCGGTTTTCAGGGGAATCTGATCACATCTGCTATGTTCCTGACAGCGATGGCGGCGAACCCGCTGATTGCCAAGCTGGCCCATGATGTCGCAGGGGTGGACTTAACATGGACAAGCTGGGCAATTGCCGCGATTGTACCGGGACTTGTAAGCTTAATCATCACGCCGCTTGTGATTTACAAGCTGTATCCGCCGGAAATCAAAGAAACACCGGATGCGGCGAAAATCGCAACAGAAAAACTGAAAGAAATGGGACCGTTCAAAAAATCAGAGCTTTCCATGGTTATCGTGTTTCTTTTGGTGCTTGTGCTGTGGATTTTTGGCGGCAGCTTCAACATCGACGCAACCACAACCGCATTGATCGGTTTGGCCGTTCTCTTATTATCACAAGTTCTGACTTGGGATGATATCAAGAAAGAACAGGGCGCTTGGGATACGCTCACTTGGTTTGCGGCGCTTGTCATGCTCGCCAACTTCTTGAATGAATTAGGCATGGTGTCTTGGTTCAGTAATGCCATGAAATCATCTGTATCAGGGTTCTCTTGGATTGTGGCATTCATCATTTTAATTGTTGTGTATTATTACTCTCACTATTTCTTTGCAAGTGCGACAGCCCACATCAGTGCGATGTATTCAGCATTTTTGGCTGTCGTCGTGGCTGCGGGCGCACCGCCGCTTTTAGCAGCGCTGAGCCTCGCGTTCATCAGTAACCTGTTCGGGTCAACGACTCACTATGGTTCTGGAGCGGCTCCGGTCTTCTTCGGAGCAGGCTACATCCCGCAAGGCAAATGGTGGTCCATCGGATTTATCCTGTCGATTGTTCATATCATCGTATGGCTTGTGATCGGCGGATTATGGTGGAAAGTACTAGGAATATGGTAGAAAGAAAAAGGCAGACGCGGTCTGCCTTTTTTTTATTTTCACTCCTTCGCAAGAAAACGGATTTTGAAAAATGAGAAAATTTCCTGTGAAAAATGGTATGATCTAGGTAGAAAGGACGGCTGGTGCTGTGGTGAAAAAGCGGTTCCATTTTTCCCTGCAAACAAAAATAATGGGGCTGATTGCGGCTCTGCTGGTCTTTGTCATTGGTGTGCTGACCATTACGTTAGCCGTTCAGCATACACAGGGAGAACGGAGACAGGCAGAGCAGCTGGCGGTTCAAACGGCGAGAACCATTTCCTATATGCCGCCGGTTAAAGAGCTCATTGAGAGAAAAGACGGACATGCGGCTCAGACGCAAGAGGTCATTGAACAAATGAAAGAACAGACTGGCGCGTTTGCCATTTATGTTTTGGACGAAAAAGGAGACATTCGCAGCGCCTCTGGAAAAAGCGGATTAAAGAAACTGGAGCGCAGCAGAGAAATTTTGTTTGGCGGTTCGCATGTTTCTGAAACAAAAGCGGATGGACGAAGAGTGATCAGAGGGAGCGCGCCGATTATAAAAGAACAGAAGGGATACAGCCAAGTGATCGGCAGCGTGTCTGTTGATTTTCTGCAAACGGAGACAGAGCAAAGCATCAAAAAGCATTTGAGAAATTTGAGTGTGATTGCTGTGCTTGTACTGCTGCTCGGATTTATTGGCGCCGCCGTGCTGGCGAAAAGCATCAGAAAGGATACGCTTGGGCTTGAGCCGCATGAGATCGCGGCTCTATATCGTGAGAGGAACGCAATGCTTTTCGCGATTCGAGAAGGGATTATTGCCACCAATCGTGAAGGCGTCGTCACCATGATGAACGTATCGGCGGCCGAGATGCTGAAGCTGCCCGAGCCTGTGACCCATCTTCCTATAGATGACGTCATGCCGGGAGCAGGGCTGATGTCTGTGCTTGAAAAAGGAGAAATGCTGCCGAACCAGGAGGTAAGCGTCAACGATCAAGTGTTTATTATCAATACGAAAGTGATGAATCAAGGCGGGCAGGCGTATGGGATTGTCGTCAGCTTCAGGGAGAAAACAGAGCTGAAGAAGCTGATCGACACATTGACAGAGGTTCGCAAATATTCAGAGGATCTCAGGGCGCAGACTCATGAATTTTCAAATAAGCTTTATGCGATTTTAGGGCTGCTTGAGCTTGGGGAGTATGATGAAGCCATTGATCTGATTAAAGAGGAATATGCGATACAAAATGAACAGCATGATCTTTTATTCCATAACATTCATTCGCAGCAGGTGCAGGCCATTTTGCTAGGGAAAATAAGCAAGGCATCGGAAAAGAAGGTCAAGCTGGTGATTGATGAGAACAGCTCACTTGCACCTCTTCCTGCACATATTGGCTTGTCCCATCTTATTACGATTATTGGCAATTTAATTGATAACGCTTTCGAAGCTGTAGCGGAGCAAAGCGTGAAGGAAGTTTTGTTTTTTATCACAGATATGGGCCATGACATTGTCATTGAAGTATCAGACACAGGGCCCGGTGTGCCGCCAGAGAAAATAGAAGCTGTGTTTGAGAGAGGCTATTCTTCAAAGGGGATGAAGAGAGGCTACGGTCTGGCCAATGTGAAAGACTCAGTGCGTGAACTGGGCGGCTGGATCGAATTGGCGAATCAAAAAACTGGCGGGGCGGTATTCACTGTGTTTATACCAAAGGAGAAACAAAGGGGGAATCCATTTGATTCACATCGCGATTGCGGAGGATGATTTTCGAGTTGCGCAAATCCATGAGAGATTGATCAAACAGCTTGATGGATTCAAGATTATCGGCAAGGCGGCTAACGCAAAAGAGACATTGGCGCTTTTGAAGGGACACAAGGCTGATTTGCTTCTGCTGGATATTTATATGCCGGACGAGCTTGGGACCGCGCTGATTCCTGAAATACGAAGCCGATTTCCTGAAGTGGACATTATGATTATCACAGCGGCAACAGAAACCCGGCATTTGCAGGAAGCGCTAAGAGCAGGAATTGCCCACTATTTGATCAAACCCGTAACGGCTGACAAGTTCAGGCAGGTGCTGCTTCAGTATAAAGAAAAAAGGAAGCTGCTCATGTCTCAGCCGGAGGTCAGCCAATCCATGATCGACCATATTTTTGGGAACAGTGTGAAGACAGCTTTGCCGGCAGAGGATTTGCCGACTGGCATTAATTCGATTACACTGCGAAAAATTAAGGAAGCGCTTCAGACTGCGTCAGAAGGATTGACAGCGGAGGAACTTGGGGAAAAAATGGGGGCGTCACGAACAACTGCCCGCCGTTATGCCGAGTACCTTGTGTCAAAGGAAGAAGCAAGAGCCGAGCTTGAATACGGGATTATCGGCAGGCCGGAGAGAAAATATTATTTGGCGGCGGATTAGATATGAAAAAATCTATAATATTATTGATTTTTCTATTGATCTTTATGCAGGGTGATATCAGGCAGGCGGCTGCGCCGCGCCTGCCGGACGGGCCGATAGAAATTGTCGTCCCTGCCGAACCTTCTGGCGGCTGGGATGTCACAGCGCAGGCGATCCAATCAGTTTTGAGGCAGAAGCAGATCGTGAAGGATGATGTTCATATCGTCTATAAATCCGGCGGCGGGGGAGAGAAAGGCTGGAAATATGTCAACAAAAGCACCAAACAAACCATCAGCATGACGTCCAGCTTAATATTGAGCAATGATCTTCTCGGGCAAAGCAAATTAAAAATGGCCGATTTTACGCCGCTCGCCATTCTCTCCAAGGAATGGCAGACGGTTGCATTGCCAAAAGGATCAGCGTTAACAAATGGCAAGGATGTGCTGAATGAGATCAACATGCATCCCGGCAAGGTGAGAATCGGCTTTGCCCCGGGGTTTGGCAATGATGATCAGCTCTCGTTCGTCAGAGCGGCAGATATGTACGGCATTGACCCGTTTGACATTCAATTCTCACAGTATGACAGCAGCGAACAGCTCATTCAGGCGCTGATCAGACATGAGATAGAAGCGGCTTCCATGACACTTTCTGAAGCGAAACCATATGAACGAAACGGCGATATCACGTTAGCCGCTGTAACATCTGATAAAAGACTTCCCGGTTTTCCAAATGTACCGACGTGGAAGGAGCAGGGAATCCCGTTTGTTTTTTCTCATTGGAGAGGGATTTTGGGCCCGAAAAATATGTCTGAGGAAGAGATTTCTTACTGGGATCAAGCGCTAAAGAAGGTCACCTCTTCACCTGAATGGAAGCGGAAAATAAACGAACAGGACTGGGAAAGCTTTTATTTAAACAGCAGGGAAACGAAACGGTTTTTAGAAGAGCAATCCGCTTTTTATCAAAGCATCATGACAGGAAATTAAGATCCCGGCATCCCGGGATTTTTTTCATGCCGAAAATTGATCAAAAAGAACAAAACGGTTTTAAAAAAT
>NZ_JAVAXX010000215.1:0-11327 GCF_042709275.1 Bacillus sp. LR_5
CCTCGGGCCTTTGCTGTACCACTACGTCGAAAAGCCAGCTTGGGAGAGCTGGCTGAGCATGTACGGCATAGAGCTGACAGAAAGCCTTCGGTTGCGAATGGCTTGGTATGTGTTATCTGAAACAATTACTTTCATTGCCTGGCATAAAGCAAAAGGCAATGATAAGGAATTTCATGATGCAATGGAAGAGCTGCATATCCTCATGAAACGAATTGTTGATTAATCAGGAATACGAATCCATTTGCTCTACCCATTGAGACAGGCTGTTCTGATGCTCTTGTATGTGTGAGTCGATGGATTTGGACGATATTCCTGATTGGCTGTAGCGGTAAACATCTTCAAGCACGTTTTTGAAATTTGAATCAAGCTCGGTGTTTGCCATCAGTGATTTAATCACACGCTCAAGCTGCTCGTACTCTGCGACTGTTCCGCAGCAGTCCAATTGATGGTCAGTCAATATATCCTTCAATAAATGAACTTGATGCTCATAATGTAAACCCATAACGGTACACATCCCTTCAGTATCATACGGGTTAAATTGTTCAAAACAGAGCGTTTTTATACATGTGAAAGGAGTGTTCCAGCAGACGGGACCCTCTTTTTTTATGCGCTCGGCCTTAAGAGAGATACACTGGAAAAACGAGCTTGCGGGTCTTTTTAATTCATGGTATGTTGTTAGTCGAAATAATAGATAGAGGTGTCAATCATATGAGAATGCGCCACAAGCCTTGGGCTGATGACTTTTTGGCTGAAAACGCAGATATTGCCATCAGCAATCCTGCTGATTATAAAGGGAAATGGAACACAGTGTTTGGCAACGACAATCCGATCCATATCGAGGTTGGTACAGGAAAAGGCCAATTTATTTCTGGTATGGCCAAACAAAATCCCGACATCAATTATATTGGTATTGAGTTATTTAAAAGCGTCATCGTGACAGCCGTCCAAAAAGTAAAAGACAGCGAAGCGCAGAATGTAAAGCTTCTGAATATAGATGCGGACACGCTGACGGATGTGTTTGAGCCGGGGGAAGTGAAACGGGTCTACTTGAACTTTTCTGATCCTTGGCCGAAGAAACGTCATGAAAAACGCCGCCTGACATATTCCCACTTCCTCAAAAAATATGAAGAAGTAATGGGCAAAGGCGGATCGATTCATTTTAAAACGGACAACCGAGGTTTATTTGAGTACTCTTTGAAGAGCTTCTCTGAGTACGGCCTCCTGCTGACATACGTCAGTCTCGATTTGCATAACAGCAATCTGGAAGGCAATATTATGACAGAATATGAAGAAAAATTCTCTGCACTCGGCCAGCCGATCTATCGGGCTGAGGTTGAATGGAGAACGTAAAGACAGACTCTGACAGGAGTCTGTTTTTTTTATGGGCCGTTTGCTACCATGATGACAGGGGGGATGAAAATGGAAACAATGAAAATTGGAAACATCACGTTGACCTGGCTTGACGGAGGCGTGACGCATATGGACGGAGGCGCCATGTTCGGCGTTGTGCCAAAGCCGCTTTGGTCTAAAAAATATCCAGTCAATGAAAAAAACCAGATTGAACTAAGAACAGACCCTATTTTGATTCAAAAGGATGGGCTCAATATCATCGTTGACGCCGGAATTGGGTACGGCAAGCTGACTGATAAACAAAAACGAAACTATGGCGTGACACAAGAGTCGAATGTGAAACCATCGTTAGCAGCACTCGGATTAACGGTTGCCGATATAGATGTGATCGCAATGACACACCTTCATTTTGATCATGCATGCGGTTTAACGGAATATGAAGGTGAACGGCTCGTCTCTGTCTTTCCGAATGCAGTGATTTATACATCAGCTGTTGAATGGGACGAAATGCGCCATCCGAATATCAGGTCGAAAAATACGTATTGGAAAGAAAATTGGGAGGCTGTAGCTGGCCAAGTCAAAACCTTTGAAGACACCTTAACGATCACAGAGGGTATTACAATGCATCACACCGGAGGCCATAGCGACGGACACAGTGTCCTGATATGCGAAGATGCGGGTGAAACTGCCGTACATATGGCAGATCTGATGCCGACACATGCCCACCGCAATCCGCTATGGGTGCTGGCTTACGATGATTATCCGATGACCTCTATCCCGCAAAAGCAGAAATGGCAGGCGTTCGCAGCAGAAAAAGATGCTTGGTTTATTTTTTACCATGATGCCGAGTATCGCGCCCTTCAATGGGAGGAGGACGGAAGCATCAAAAAGTCAGTTAAGCGAATGAAGCGATAGCATATTTTTATGTTTACCCTGCATGTTTTCCGGCTAATAATGCAAACCTAGTACTAATTATGCTCAGAAAGGAAGAGGCAGGGTGAAACAATTCAGAGTAACAAACGAAGGAGACATTCAAACAACATTAAGAGGCCTTGAAGTGCTCTCTGTTCCTTTTTTGAACAAAGGTGTTGCTTTTACTGAGGAAGAAAGAAAAGAACTTGGTTTAAAAGGCTTTCTGCCGCCCAAGGTATTAACAATTGATGATCAGGCGAAAAGAGCGTATGAACAATATTCCGCACAGCCTGACGATTTGAGCAAAAATGTCTATTTAACGGCGCTGCACGATCGGAATGAAACGCTGTTTTACCGCCTGTTAAATGACCATTTAGGGGAAATGCTCCCGATTGTCTACACACCGACAGTCGGAACGGCAATCCAGAGATACAGCCATGAATACAGAAAACCACGAGGGCTCTATCTGTCAATCGATGACCCGGACGGTATGAAAGAAGCTTTTAAACAGTATAAAGATCAAAGCGATACGATCGATTTAATTGTTGCAACTGATGCGGAAGGAATTTTAGGAATCGGTGACTGGGGCGTCGGAGGAATCGCAATTTCTATTGGCAAGCTGGCGGTTTATACAGCGGCTGCGGGCATTGATCCGAGCAGAGTGCTGGCTGTTGTTTTAGATGCGGGGACAAATCAGGAGAGCCTCTTGAACGATCCGCTTTATGTCGGCAACCAGCATTCTAGAGTGCGCGGAGAACGCTATGACCAATTTATTGACGACTACGTTGCGCTTGCGAGAGAAACATTTCCGAATGCATTGCTGCATTGGGAGGATTTCGGGGCGAAAAACGCGCGAAGCATTTTGAAACGCTATAAAGATAAAGTGTGTACCTTCAATGATGATATCCAAGGAACTGGCGCTGTTTCTTTGGCCGCAGTCTTATCCTGTGCAAAAGCGTCTAAAGTTCCGCTGAGAGATCACAGAGTTGTTATATTCGGAGCGGGAACGGCAGGAATCGGAATTGCCGAACAGCTGCGGGAAGCTTTGGTGCGCGAGGGACTGAGTGAAGAAGAATCATACAAGCGCTTCTGGTGCATAGACAGAAACGGGCTGTTAACAGATGATATGGATCAGCTTCTTGATTTCCAAAAGCCGTATACTCGTTCGGCTGATGAAGTGAAGGATTATCAGCGGAACGGAGACGGCGGAGGCATTGATCTTCTTGAAGTGGTCCGGCAGGCGAAACCGACGATCCTGATCGGCACATCTACAGTTTCCGGCGCTTTCACTGAAGAAATTGTAAAAGAAATGGCGTCACATGTGAAACGGCCGGCGATTTTGCCAATGTCAAATCCGACAACTCTTTCTGAAGCAAAACCGGAGGATTTAATCGAATGGACAGAAGGCCGTGCGCTGATCACGACAGGAAGCCCGTTCCCGCCAGTTGAATATAACGGAGTTACGTATCATATCGGGCAGGCAAACAACGCGCTTGTCTTCCCTGGTCTCGGTCTTGGAACAATTGTTACCAAATCAAAATTAATTACCGACGGCATGTTTGAAGCATGTGCCCGGGCAATCGCAGGTATGGTCAATGTCGGGGTGCCTGGCGCGCCGATGCTTCCAAAAGTTGAAGATTTGCGCACTGTTTCGGCAACCGTTGCTGTTGAAGTTGCAAAAACCGCAATGGAGGAAGGCGTCGCTACGGAAGAGCCTGAAGACATTATACAGGCAGTGCAGGATGCGATGTGGTATCCGGTATACAAACCGATTCGCGCGATATAATAAAAAAGAGCCGCTGCATAGGCAGCGGCTTCTATTTTTTGCTTGTCCGGTGTTAAGAGGCGATTGTATCAATGACATCAACAATTTCTCCCGTTTTCGCATCCACCATGACTTCATACTGTTCTAATTCTCCGAAAGCTGATCGTGTAATGCCGGTTTTGTATACCTGTACCGTTTCTCCGTTAATATTGTAGGGCTCCGGCTGGGTGTAAATCCATGATCCGTCAATCGGGCCCCGCTGCTTAAAAGCAGACTTTACAATTCGAAGCGCTTTTTCTGAAGAAATATAAGGCTTCATCACATATTGTTTCACAACGACAGCCGTACAAATTCCAAGTCCTGCTCCTAAAAGAAGATGACGCAATTTCAAAATAAAGCACCTCCTGGTTGATCGTACTTTTCATTATACAGAAACAGCCAAATCCTGTTAAGCAATACGCGGCTGATCGAGCAGATTCGGTCAGGGTGCTTGGAAAACTTCATTGTTTCTAATAAAATAAAAGGACTACATAGAAATGAGGGGAAAACATGAATCAAGAAACGAAAGCGCTTTTCCAAACACTGACGCAGCTTCCCGGCGCGCCGGGCAATGAGCATCAGGTTCGTGCTTTTATGAAGCAGGAGCTAGCCAAATATGCCGATGACATCGTTCAGGACAGACTGGGAAGTGTTTTCGGAGTCAGACGAGGCGCAGAGGACGCACCGAGAATTATGGTAGCCGGGCACATGGACGAAGTCGGCTTCATGGTGACATCAATTACAGACAACGGGCTGCTCAGATTCCAGACGCTCGGAGGCTGGTGGAGCCAAGTTTTGCTTGCGCAGCGGGTTGAAATTCAAACAGATAACGGGCCGGTTCCGGGTGTGATTTCAAGCATACCGCCGCATTTATTGACAGATGCGCAGCGAAACCGTCCGATGGATATCAAAAACATGATGATCGACATTGGAGCGGATGATAAGGAAGACGCCATCAAAATCGGTATTAAACCGGGACAGCAGATCGTGCCTGTTTGTCCGTTTACGACGATGGCGAACGAAAAGAAAATTTTATCAAAAGCATGGGATAACAGATATGGATGCGGCTTAAGCATTGAACTTCTGAAGGAATTACACGGTAAAGAGCTTCCGAATACACTCTATGCGGGTGCAACGGTTCAGGAAGAAGTAGGGCTAAGGGGCGCGCAGACGGCTTCTCATATGATTAAACCGGACTTGTTTTTCGCCCTTGACGCCAGCCCGGCAAACGATATGAGCGGAGACAAAAATGAATTCGGCCAGCTTGGAAAAGGCTTTTTGCTGCGCATTCTTGACAGAACGACAGTCATGCATCGCGGAATGAGGGAATTCGTTCTTGATATGGCTGAAACGCATGATATTCCATATCAATATTTTGTATCCGGCGGGGGAACAGACGCAGGCAAGGTTCATATTTCGAACAGCGGTGTGCCGTCAGCGGTTATCGGAATATGTTCCCGCTATATTCATACAAACGCTTCTATCATTCATATTGATGATTATGCTGCTGCTAAAGAAATGCTCATCAAACTTGTAACAGCCTGCGATAAGCAGACGGTGGATGCGATTAAAGAAAATATGTAGGTTTCATAAAAGCTTGTTGAACGAGCAGTAAGCCCGGATCGACAAGCTTTTTTCTTATTCTGTTTCAAATAGATAGGAAAGGGCCTTAATGGCTTGGTTAACGGTTTCAACCGTAATATTCGCTTTATTGGAAAGCTCTTTTAAAGGATGGTGGAGCGATTCCGGCCGGATGATAATCAGGGGTTTTCCTTTTGCGATCGCATATGATGCATCCATTGCCGTGTTCCACTGTTTGTACTTTTCGCCAAACAGGGCGATCACAAAGTCTGCTTTATTCATCAGGACGGCGGTTCTGAAGTTGTTGATGTCAGAGGCTTTGTCATCCTTTAAAACGGCATTTGGCTGTACGCCCATAATTTCTTCACCAATATTGTCTGAGCGGTCATGATTCTCCATCGGGCCAACAAACGTAATCGGGAGCTTCAGTGATTTTGTTTTCTCTTTAATTTCCTCGCGCCAATTGCTGTGGATTTCTCCTGCTAAATAGACGATAAACTCCATATAAAAATCCCTCCTTATGTATGTCCATCTGTGAATTTTACCCTCATGTACACGATGTTAAACGAAACGAGCTTGATAATGCAAATAAAATATGATAATGATAATGGGAAAGCCAATCTTACATATTCATTCGTTGCATATAAGTGGTTTTGCCTCAAGCAGTTTGGTATGATCCAAATGGACGAGTATCGATAAAAAACATGTAAGAACATAAACAACTGGAGGGATATGAAATGAAAAAAATTGAATCAACTCAAGAGCTGGAAAAAGCGGTAAAGGATGATTGGTCTGTATTTATGTTTTCAGCCGATTGGTGCCCGGATTGCCGTTTTGTAGAGCCTTTCCTGCCTGAATTGGAAGCGAATTTCCCTGAATTCACCTACTACTACGTAGACCGTGACAAATTCATTGATACATGTGCAGAGTGGGAAATTTACGGAATCCCAAGCTTTGTGGTGTTTAATGAAGGAAAAGAAGTAAATCGTTTTGTGAGCAAAGACCGCAAAACAAAAGAAGAAATTGAACAGTTTTTAACAGACTCTCTCGCTAAAGCGTAAAGGAGGACATCGGTTTGAAAATGACCTCAAGGAAGCTGTCAGATATACTGAAGCAGCGCCTTCAGCACGAGAATCGCTCCTTTCTGTTTGACAGAGAAAAAGACACCCTCCGTGTTGAGGATCAAACGACTAAAAAAGGGATTACACTCGATTTGCCGCCGATTATTGCAAAATGGGAACTGAAAAAAGACGAAGCCATTGATGAGATCGTGTACTATGTCTCCGAAGCGATGACGGCAATGGAAGGGAAGGCTCAGGAAATGACCGGGAAAGAAACTCGCATTTATCCGGTCATCCGCTCGACTTCCTTCCCGGACAAGTCCAGCGAAGATATCCCGCTCATTTATGACGATCATACCGCAGAGACAAGAATTTATTACGCGCTTGATCTCGGGAAAACCTACCGTTTAATTGACCAGCGCATGCTTGAGAAAGAAAACTGGACAAAAGAGCGGATCAGAGAGACGGCCGCATTTAATCTCCGTTCCCTGCCGACGGTTGTCAAAGAGGATACGGTTGCCGGCAATTACTTTTATTTCTTCAGGGCAAACGACGGATACGACGCAAGCCGGATTTTGAACGAAGCGATCTTAAATGAATATAAGCAGCATGCAGAAGGGGAGCTGGCGATCTCTGTTCCTCATCAGGACGTTTTGATTCTTGCTGACATCCGGAATGAATCGGGGTATGATATTCTAGGACAAATGTCGATGAGCTTCTTTGCAGGCGGCACCGTCCCGATTACCGCCCTATCATTTTTGTACAATGAAGGAAAGCTGGAACCGGTGTTTATCCTGGCGAAAAGCCGTCCGAAAAAGGATTAGAAAGGATTTTTACTTATGAACGCTTTTTATAATAAAGAAGGTGTGGGAGACACGCTCCTGATCTCTCTTCAAGATGTGACACGCGAACAATTAGGCTACGAAAAACACGGCGACGTCGTCAAAATTTTTAATAACGAAACAAAAGAAACAACGGGCTTCAACATTTTCAACGCGTCTTCTTACTTGACCATTGATGAAAACGGCCCTGTTGCGCTCTCAGAAACATTCGTGCAAGATGTGAATGAGATTTTAAACAGAAACGGCGTTGAAGAAACATTAGTCGTTGATTTATCTCCGAAGTTTGTTGTGGGGTATGTAGAATCAAAAGAAAAACATCCGAATGCGGATAAATTAAGCGTATGTAAAGTCAACGTAGGAGAAGAAACGCTTCAGATCGTCTGCGGCGCGCCTAACGTTGACAAAGGCCAAAAAGTTGTCGTTGCCAAAGTCGGTGCTGTGATGCCTAGCGGACTTGTCATTAAGGATGCAGAGCTTCGCGGCGTTCCGTCAAGCGGGATGATCTGCTCAGCGAAAGAGCTTGATTTGCCGGATGCCCCTGCTGAAAAAGGAATCCTTGTGTTAGAAGGAGACTATGAGGCGGGAGACGCATTTCAGTTTTAGACTCCCATAAATCCGCCAAAAAAAACGAATCATGTGAAAAGCCGCTAAGCCCTTGTTTAGCGGCTTTGTTTCTGCTGATAGCTTAATCTTTTCTGGGCCGACCAGCAGTGGTATACTAAAAACCGTCCCAGAAAACTATAAGGGAGTTAGAGATAAATTATGAGTTGGCTTCATAAATTTTTTGATTTGTTTTTAGGCGAAAGCGAAGAGGATGCTGAACGGGAGACAAAACCCGCTCAAATTCCGCAGCAACAAGAGGTACATCATCCTGAAGGACAATTAAAAAGATTGGAAGATCCTAAAATATATTATGAATATCCAAAAGGCAAATTCCGTTTTCCAGTCGTGCCTGACGGATACAAAAATCATGACCTGAGAAGGCGCCGCACACCATCGGACGAACCGAAATCCGCGCCTCGTCCAAGTGCTGCACCTTACAGAGAGCGTCCCAGAAATGAAGAAGAGCAGCATACATATCAAGCAGCAGAGCCGGCGAAGAAACCGTTTAAACCGACAAATATCCCTTCGCCTGTCTATGGATTCAATCAAAAACCATCTGTTAAAAAGGATGTGCCGAAAAAGCCTTCTGAAACATTGAACGAACCGGATACATCGGTAAAAGAGAAGGTAACACTGCTGTCAGAAGAGATCGAACGTGAACGCGGCTATCCTGCTTCAGACACACAGGTGCATTCCAAAAAAGAAAGTCCTTTCTTCCCGGATATCCAATTTGAAAAACAGCCTTCTGGCGTTTTAAACAGAAAGGATACGGAGCATGATGGGGCGCTGGCGAAACGGCCAGCCGAGCCGTCAGGTAACAAAGTGCCATTTGAGTCAGGCGTTCAACAGCCGGAAAAAGAGGAGCCTTCCTTCCCAGCTGAACATGCCGAAGAGCAAACACCGCCTGAGATGCTCACAGATACGGCGGCTGAAGGGCTTTCAGACAGTGAAGTAGGCCGCGAAGAGGAGGAAGAACAAAGGGAGCAGCAGCCAGAGAAACTTGAAGAGCCTGTTTTCTCCGCTGAACTTGATGAAGAGCAAATAGCTCCTGAATCTCAGACAGAGGCAGTATCTGAGGATGAAAAAGCAAAAGAGCCGTCAGACAGCCCAGTATACAATCATCATGAAAACGCGGCAGAAGGTGCTGAGTCCCCGTTCGTTCAAGAAGAACAAATGGACATTCGTCAGGAAGACCCTTTATTTACTGATCATGAGTATTCATCAGAGGCTCTGGCTCAAGCAGAAACTGTGGCAAAAGAATCAGAAGAGCCATCAGACAGCATAATAAATAATCATTATGACATCCTGGGAGAGGCTCAGGAAACGAAGATAGATGTTCAGCCAGACAGCCATACAGAGCTTGAGAAAACTGAACACATGGAGCAGGGTTCCAAATCGTCTACTGCACCTCTTGAAAATCGGCAGGGAATTCGCGCAGACAAACCTCGCGAAGCTTCAGAAGAGCCGAAAAAAAGGCCTGGTGTACAGGAGAAAAGGACTGAACAAAGCGCATCTTCTCAAAAAGGGCCATCCGTTCCTTTTAATGTGATGATGCTGAAGAGAGATACGCATAAACAGCAAAAAGCAGAGGAGCGCTGCGGCAGCTATGTATTTCCGAATGTTGCACTGCTTGATGTCCCGCCAGCGCAGGTTCAAGATGATACTGCGTGGATCGAAGAACAGCGTCAGCTTCTTGATTTGACCTTGAAAAACTTCAATGTCCGCGCCAATGTGGTCCATGTAACCCAGGGTCCGTCTGTCACGAGATTTGAAGTGCATCCTGAACCGGGTGTAAAGGTGAATAAAATCACCAACTTGTCCGATGATATTAAACTCAGTCTCTCAGCGAGAGATATTCGGATTGAAGCGCCGATTCCGGGGAAAAACACGATCGGAATTGAAGTGCCGAACCGCACGAGCAAGGTGGTTGATTTGCGCCAAATGATTCGCAGCTCAGCTTTCAGGACAAGCAAGTCACCGCTCACAGCTGCGCTGGGATTAGATATTTCGGGAAATCCTGTTGTTATCGACTTGAAGAAAATGCCACATGGCTTGATTGCCGGCGCTACAGGCTCCGGAAAAAGCGTATGCATCAATACAATATTAGTCAGCCTGCTTTATAAAGCTGACCCGAGTGAGGTAAAGGTGCTGCTGATTGATCCGAAAATGGTAGAGCTGGCCCCTTACAATAAAATTCCTCACCTCGTCAGCCCGGTCATTACTGATGCTAAAGCGGCTACAGCTGCTTTGAAATGGGTCGTTGAGGAAATGGAGCGCCGCTATGAGCTTTTTGCCCATTCAGGTGTCCGCGACATTGGCCGCTTTAATCAATTAACCGCTGAACACCAAATGGGTGAAAAGCTGCCATATTTAGTTGTCATTATTGATGAGCTTGCAGATTTGATGATGGTGGCTCCAAACGATGTGGAAGAAAGCATTGCGCGGATCGCCCAAAAAGCCAGAGCGTGCGGTATCCATCTTCTCGTCGCAACTCAGCGTCCGTCAGTCGATGTCATTACAGGTCTGATAAAGGCGAATATCCCAACGAGAATCGCCTTTTCTGTTTCAAGCCAGGTTGATTCCCGAACAATTATCGACATAGCCGGTGCAGAAAAGCTTCTCGGAAAAGGGGATATGCTCTTTTTGGAAAACGGCTCGGGAAAACCGGTTCGTCTGCAAGGTAACTTTGTGTCAGACCGGGAAATCGACCGCGTCGTTTCCCACGTCAGAAGCCAAATGCCGCCGACCTATTTATTTGAACAAGAAGAGCTCGTAAGACAAGGATCAGCCCTGAAAGAAGAGGACGAACTGTTTTACGAAGCGTGTGAGTTTGTTGTAGAGCAAAACAGTGCGAGCACTTCAAGCCTGCAAAGAAGATTCAGAATCGGTTACAATCGTGCGGCAAGGCTGATCGACATGATGGAAGCGGAAGGCATGATCTCTGAGGCAAAAGGAAGCAAGCCTCGGGAGGTGCTGATCACAGCAAGTGATTTAATAAACGAATAATATGGGTTCATTTTCACACCAAACATGGTATGATAGTGTTTAGAGCATTTAACAGCTATGCCGCTTTACAGCAGCTGTGCATAGACAAATCTTGATATCTGGGTTTAATCGGAAAGAAATAACCTGATACTAAACATAACAAAACATATAAAATACGCCGCTAAGGGA
>NZ_JAVAXX010000216.1:0-11297 GCF_042709275.1 Bacillus sp. LR_5
GCGCTCGGACAGAGCCATTTGAAGCATTTTGAAAAAATAGGATACACACCAAAGAATTAGTAATTTTCAAAATATTGGATGGCTTCGGCGTGTATGACTGGGATTCAACTGTAAGTCAAGTTATAATAGTGTTGGGGAAAGGAGCAGTGTCATGAAACTGAATGAAAAATTATATGCATTTTTTTCAGAGCATGTGGAACAAATGGCCGAGGAATGGATTGAAACGATGGAGGAAAGTGATCCGAATTCGCTTTACGCCCTACATAATGCAACAGTAACGGAAGAATTGAAAGAGCAGGACAGAGAATTTTACCGGCATCTGAATTACATGTATGTTTTACCGGAAAAACAATTTCTCGAAGAGTTTCAAGAGTGGGTCATTGAGCTGACCAACGATCAAAAACATCTCGACACACCGGTTCAGTATGTCATTCGGGAGTTTATGAGAAACAGGAGATTATATACGAAGTATTTTGAGAAGTTCGCAGAAGAAAATGAATCAGCGTTTGAACCGGGAGAGAAGCAAAAATGGGCAGATTTGATTGTAAAAGTATTTGATTTCACCATTTATACATTCGTTGATCACGCTGAAATGAATGCCAAGCAGCAATTAAACGCCCAAAGAGAAATGATATTGGAATTAAGCTCACCTGTCATTACCCTGAGCAAATCAACAGCTCTGCTGCCGCTTGTCGGTGACATTGATACCGAACGGGCGAAGTTTATTCTGGAAAACACGCTTCAAGCTTGTGCGAAAAGACGTGTGGAGCATCTGTTAATCGATCTGTCAGGTGTTGTTGTGGTGGATACGATGGTGGCGCACCAGATCTTTAAATTGATTGAGGCGCTTAATCTGATCGGTGTCCGGTCAACCCTGTCAGGAATCAGGCCTGAAATTGCGCAAACTGCTGTACAGCTGGGGATTGACTTTTCGAATATTACCATTAAAACCAACCTTGCCCAAGCATTAAACTATCATCAATAAAAAAATCCGCTATCTGTGATAGCGGATTTTTTATGATGCGAAACATAAAGATACGAGAAAGGATCCCGCGAATAATATGAGGACGAGGCAAAAGAACACCCAGTCGCGCCGGTTCACGCTCAATGTCCTGTAGTATGTCCGGTTTCTGCTTCCTGTAAATCCTTTCGATTCCATCGCAAGCGCTGTCCGTTCCGCTTTTCTGATGGCGCTTGCCAATAGCGGTATGGTATATCGTTTTAACGCACTGATTTTATTAATGATGCCGCTCTCCGCCGCTCCTCCTCTGATTTTATGAGCCTGCTGAATCAGCTGGACCTCATCCTTTAACAGCGGAAGAAAGCGAAAGCCTGCAATGACACCGTACGCGAGCTTTGGTGAGAGCCTGCACTGCTGGACAAGGCTCAGCATAAATAAAATCGGATCGGTTGTAAAAACAAACATCATCGATAAGGCGGAAAAGCATAAAATACGAAACCCAAGGGAGATGCCGACAGACACATTATCGCTGTTAATTGAGATAGGGCCTGCTTGAAACAAAAAATTATCCGGTGTTGTCGGCACCTTTCCAAAAACTGCGGCTGTCCACACGCACCCGAATGCTAAAATCAAAAACGGAATCGTAAACAACAACCATTTTTTCAATGGGATTCCGGCCGCCAGTAGAACGCCCGCAACGATGATGATATAAAAACATGCCGGAGTGTAAGGGTTGTAAATAAACGACAGCATGACGACACAACAAAAAACCGCCGCCGCTTTCACAGTCGGATTAATGAGATGTAACGGCTGCTTCATCACGCACCTCCTCTTGAAATGCCATCCATTCATATAGAAGGGGAAGGGTGAGCTTTGCTTTTTGAACAAGCCCTGTTTCTTGAGAAAACAACTGCGCTGGAGATCCGTCAAAGGCCAGGCCCGTATCGTGAAGCACAAGCACGCTATCAGCATACGAAGAGACTAACTCCATATCGTGTGTAATCATAAGGACAGCGGTTCCCTCTGCCTTGATACGCTGAATCATTTCCATGCATTCAGCCGCCGTGCGGGCATCCTGGCCAAAGGTTGGTTCGTCTAATAATAAAACCTTTACGTCATGCATGAGCATAGTAGCAACGCTCAGTCGCCGTTTTTGCCCTTGGCTGATCGCAAACGGATGATGATCAGCCAAATGCGCAAGACCAAAACGCTGCAGCAGGTGTTGCGCTTTTTTCTCAGTTTCAGCATTTGCTTTCTGGCCGAACAGAAGCTCGTCATACACCGTATCGGTGACGAATTGATGCTCAGGGTTTTGAAAAACAAATCCCATCCGTTTACGCAATTCTTTTTCTTTATATTTCTGCAGCGGCTGATCATAGAGAAGGATTTTGCCGCTTTGCGGTTTCATGAGACGGGCCAGAACTGATAGGAGCGTCGATTTTCCAGTTCCGTTCGGACCGACAAGCGCCGTTAAAGAGCCTTCGCGCAACGAAAAGCTGATGTCTTTGAAAATCGCCTGCTGTCCTCTCGCGAACGAAAGGCTGCTGACTTCAAGCACACTCTCCCCAGGAGGGGCTTTCTTCTTTTTGGCATGCCCGGCAGGAATAGGCTCTTTGAACAGCATCTCTTTTGATAAAGTAAACGGCATACTCAGCTTTTCCTGCAGATGACAGACCTTTGGAATGGCGATGCCCAATTTCTTTAGTGTCTCCGCTTCATGCTGAAATAGATTTTTTGTCAAGCCATCCAGCGCCTTTTTGCCTGATTTGTCGAGCACGATCGTTCTCTCAATCCAAGGCGCCCATTCATCAAGCTGGTGCTCAATGACGAGGAGGCTGAAACCTTTTTCCCGCTGAAGATCCTTCATCAGATGAACGAACTCCCGCGCTGAGAAAGGGTCTAAAAGAGAGGTCGGCTCATCTAAAATAATAAGCTCAGGCTCCATCGCCAAAATACAGGCGAGAGCCACTTTCTGCTTTTGTCCTCCTGAAAGGGTTGAGATCATTTTTTCTTTTAAATGGGTAATGCGTAATTTTTCTAATACGGCGTTGATTTTCTCTGTCATTTCTTCTTTTGGAATTTGCAGATTTTCCAGCCCGAACGCAATTTCGTCCTCCACCGTCAGCATGCAGAACTGCTGATCAGGATCCTGAAAAACGACCCCGGCATGCTGAGCAATCGTTTCGGAGGTTTCAGCATCTGTGACCGGCTTTTGAAATAGAAATACATGTCCGGACTGAATGCCGTCGCAAGCCTCCGGATATAGACCTTTTAAACAAAGGGCGAGCGAGCTTTTACCGCATCCGCTCGGTCCTAATAATAAAACACATTCTCCTTTTTGAAGCTCAAACGAAATGTCTTGAAAAACCGGTTTCTCGTCTTCTTCATAAGAGAAGCTGAGCTGCTCAACCGTCAGAAGCTCATCAAAGGCTTGCATGTTCTGACGCCCGCTTCCTTTTCTTTTTCAGTTCCTTTCCGAGTGCCATTCCGTTTAACACACCTGTATAAGCGAGAGAGTCGCTGACAGCTTTTCCGAGAAGCCCCGCCAAAAGCGCGCCGGAAATGAGGCGGATCACAAGCATAATGAGCAGATAACCTGGTGAATAGGCTGCATAGCCAGAAACAAAGAGATCATAGAAAAAGCTGGCTACTGAAGACCCCATACCGGCCAGCATAAGGATAGGGAGAGAGTATGCTTTCCAGCGTGTTGCAAGAAATACAGCCTCAGCCCCGAGCCCTTGAACAATGCCAATCACGATGACCATCGGGCCAGACGGATTTCCCAGCAGGCACTCAACGAGAGCGGCAATGATTTCAGAAACGAGCGCCGCACCCGGTTTTTGAATCATGTACGCGGCGATCACAGAAACGATAAACCAAATGCCGTAAATCGGTTCATAGGCGATTGGCCCAAACATACCTGCAAGCACGTTTCCGAAATGTGTAAATAATAAATAAACAACGGCAAATACGATACTGATAACGGACATGATGACAATTTCTTTTACTTTCCAGCTTTTCATTTTATCCCTGCTTTCTGTTTTTTCTTGATGGACTGTTAGCCGAAAGATTCACAGTCATGGTGATATGGTTTGTTTGCTGCTCGGCCATGCGGAAAACGGCTTCCAATGTGCTGAATACGTCATGCGCATCCCCGTCAAGCTCGCTCGCGTAATGGACACTCTGTACGAAAGTGCCTTGGGCTTTTGCAATGTCGACAGCCTTCATAATCAATCCCATATAATCCGGCTCGTTCATTGGATAAAGGGCAAATTGGCACGGCGCTTCCGCCTTCAAGCCTCGGACAGCATCTTCATTGACACGCTTATCGCCTTTGGAAAGATATGTATCCCCCTGTGTGTCACCCGGGCATCCAATGGAAAACGTGCCGTTCATGACGATGTGTTTTTCGCTGTTTGCTGCATGAAGGTAAATGGCTTTTGCAGCATCGAATACATGATCAATCGATCCGCGTAACACCGTGCTGATATGGTCGGTTTTCGTCCAAACCTTGGATGTATCTGTTTTTTTCAGCGCAGACTTGATCACACTGATAAAATCATCCGTCATCGGATATAAAGAGAAGCGAAAACCGGCGATTCTGCTTGTACCGCAAATATGTTCCATTTCTCCGACCTCCTGTTTTTTTGGTAAAATAAAAAACTGCATATCCTAAGGGAATATGCAGTCATAGATCGATTAAGCGCACAAAAAAATACACCATTCGGTCAACCTGCACTTCCCCACGCTGGTATTATCCAGATCGGGTCATAAGGGATCAAAGCGCGTTTCTTTCGCGCTTTATCTCAGCCAAAACAGCACCCCTAGTGCTTTCCGTATACAATTTTTTATTTTGACATCATAATAGATGATAAGAATCATTTTGTAAACAACGAAATCATTTTTTTCATATAGGGACAGGAGAGGATGATCACATTTGGACAAAGGACACATATTAATTGTGGAAGATGAAGAAAAAATCGCCAGGGTTCTGCAGCTTGAATTGGAATATGAAGGATACGGCGTGACCATTAAACACAATGGAACAGAAGGTCTTGAGGCGGCCGCGGAAGGCGGGCATTCCTTGGTGCTTCTTGATGTCATGCTGCCGGGGCTTAGCGGACTGGAAGTGCTGCGCCGCTTGAGAAAAACGGATTCGCAGACACCGGTCATATTATTAACGGCGCGAGACAGCATTCCTGATAAGGTAACAGGTCTGGATATCGGTGCGAATGACTATGTCACCAAGCCGTTTGAAATCGAGGAATTACTTGCGAGAATCAGGGCGGCGCTGCGGCAAAATGGAACAAAAACGGAAGATATCGGCACCTTTCTTACATATGACGATTTGCGGGTGAACGAAAAAACCCGTGAAGTGAGACGCGGAGACAAAGAGGTGGAATTAACGCCGCGGGAATTTGATCTACTCGTCTATATGCTAAAGCATCCGCAGCAAGTGCTGACACGGGAGCAAATTCTAAGCTCGGTATGGGGATTTGATTATATCGGTGATACAAATGTCGTGGACGTCTACATAAGATACATCAGAAAAAAACTGGACTATCCTTACGAAAAACAGCTGATCCATACGATTCGCGGGGTCGGCTATGCCATTAAGGGGTAAACGATGAAGCTGAAGACCAAGATTCATCTATACACATCAATATCACTGTTGATTTTATTAATTTTGGTGCATACCGCAGTCTATCTCATTTTTTCGTCTGCGCTGACATCAAAGGATGCATCCCGGCTTGCTGATGAGACGGATAACATTGCCGAAGCGCTGCGTGCCGCTGAAACAGAAGGAGTGGCTTTGCAGGATATGCTGCAGGCCTATCTTCCGGCAAATGGCATGGTGCGTGTAGTGAATGGTGATCAAAAAGCCGTTATGACGATCACAAAAGAAAAAGCCTATAAAGGTTTTCCTCTCTCTTTTCATAGCGGAGAAACGGCAGATGTGAGGAAACATGACGGCAAGCTGTTTGCCGAGGCTGCTGTTCCGGTGATTTGGACCGATGGACAAGTGGTGTCTCTTCAGCTGGTTGAAAGGCTGGAGAACACAGAAGAGAGTCTGTTTCTGCTGAAAATCATCTTAATCGCTGCAAGTGCTGCTGTCTGCATTGCTTCTTTTTTTGCAGGCAGCTTGCTAGCCCGCCGAATCATCAATCCGATCAGACGATTAATGATCACAATGAAAGACATACAGCGAGACAAAGAATTTAAAACGATTTCTTTAGAAGGACAGTCCAACGATGAATTGTATCAAATGGGGCTGACATTTAATGAAATGGCAATGATGCTGAAGAAGCACTATGATAAACAGCAGCAATTTGTTCAAGATGCTTCACACGAATTGAAAACGCCGCTCACCATTATAGAAAGCTACAGCAGCCTGATGAAGCGGTGGGGGGCAAAAAAGCCGGAGGTGCTTGAGGAGTCGATAGAAGCCATTCACTCAGAAGCGGTGCATATGAAAAAACTGACCAATCAGCTTTTGGCGCTGGCCAAAAGTCATCAAGAGCTTGAGCTTGATCTGAAAACAATCGATCTGATTGAAGCGGCGCGCGCGGTTATGCAAACGCTCCAGCCCGTTTATCAGCGTGACATATTGCTTGAAACAGATAAAGAGAGCCTGCTTGTAAAGGCTGATGAAGAACGCATCAAGCAGCTGTTGACCATTTTGCTTGATAATGCAATAAAGTATAGTGAAAAGCCTATTGAGATGTCAGCCGGAACGAGGAATGGACGGCCATTTCTGTCAGTGAGGGATGAAGGCATCGGAATACCTGAGGAGCATATCCCGCATTTGTTCGAACGGTTCTACCGGGCAGATGAGGCACGAAACCGAAAAACAGGCGGAACGGGTTTAGGCCTTTCCATTGCCAAGCAAATCGCCGATGAGCATGGCATTGAGCTGTCTGTCAAAAGCAAGCCGGGACAAGGAACAGCTGTCACCATGCAATTCAGCGAACAGAATGGGGGAGGCCGATGACTAAAACAATAAAAACAGTATCTTTTGCTGCAGCAGCCATTTTAGTTGTCATCATCTGTACGTTTCTCATCATTCGGCAAACCCATGAGAACGTATTGTCAAAGGAGACTGTCGTAAAAAAAGTCGAAGCCTCCTATGAAGGCAAGGTCACGAAAGCAACTCAATCAAAGGATAAAAAAACATATGATATAACCCTTGAAAATCCAAAGGGAACTTACTTTGTAAAAGCAGACGCAATATCGGCTGACATTCTTTCAATGAATAGAGTAAAAGCAGTGAATCCATCTGCCATGACAGAAAAAGAAGCCGAGCATCTCGCGCTTGAGCGAGTGCCGGGAACGGTCAAAAAACAAACACGACAAAGTCGAGTTGCCACTTATACCATACAAAAAGAAGATGGGAAAACATACGAAGTGAAGGTAGACATGCAGGCAAAAACAGTCTTGTCTGCCGATCAAATCAGCAGCAAAGATCAACAAAAAACGCCGATTACGAAAAAAGAAGCCAAAACAATTGCTGAGCGAGAAACGGGAGGAACAGCGGATGACGCAGATCTCGAAGAAAGTGAGGGCACTCTCATCTTTGAAGTAGACGTTGATCTTCCTGATAATAAGGAAGCGACAGTGAAAATCAATGCCTACACAGGAAAGGTAGCTAACATTGTGTATGAAGACTGACGGTTTCTCATCAAATTCTCATCTTGCTCTCGTTTTCCTTTCATGTTGAGTGTGTAAACTGTACTCATACAAAACAAAGGAGGACTCACAAATGCTCAAGAAAAAATGGATGGTCGGTCTTTTAGCAGGGTGCCTAGCGGCCGGAGGATTCAGCTACAACGCGTTTGCCAAAGAAAACAATGAAAACAGACAGGCTTCTTCTAAGACGGATGCACTCACTGAACAAGAAGCAGAAGCAATTGCTAAAACAGTTGTTGACGGTACAGTAGAAGACATTGACAGAGACCTTTACAACGGCAAAGAAGTCTATGAAGTGGAGATTGAAAAAGAAGGTGAAGACTACGACGTTTATGTAGATATTCATACAAAACAAGCGCTTAATGACCCGTTAAAGGAGAAAGCAGAACAAGTCGCCATAACCAAAGAAGAAGCTGAAGAAATTGCTTTAAAGCAAACAGGTGGAACCGTAACAGAAAGTAAGCTTGACGAAGATGACGGTGCTTACATCTATGAAATGGAAATCCAAACGAAGCAAGGAACTGAGACAGAATTTGAAATTTCCGCAAAAGATGGACGCATTATCAAACAGGAGATAGATGACTAATCAAAACCCCCGCTGCAGCGGGGGTTTTTCATGATAAGAAACCTTCTTTTGGACAATCTAAGTAGAAAAGGAGGCGAAACGCATGGAAAAGAAAGAGGAGCAATACATCAATCAGGCTGAATATGTCCCTCATCCGACGAAGAAAGGAGAGTATGCCTTATTTCTTCATGAAACGTATCATTTGCTTTCTGAAGATGACGAGACACAAACAACAGAATAAGGGCTTAGGCCCTTGTTTTGTTCCGTAATTGTGATGTAAGCGTATTTATTACTTTTTTGAGTTGACACAGCTTGTTTTTTTCTGTAATCTCAGTGTGTCAATTCAATTAGGAACTTCGTTAGGTGAGGCTCCTGTATGGAGATACGCTGCTGCCCAAAAATGTCCAAAGACGCCAATGGGTCAACAGAAATCATCGACATAAGGTGATTTTTAATGCAGCTGGATGCTTGTCCTATGCCATACAGTGCTAAAGCTCTACGATTGAAGGCGCCCGCACGCTTTTTTTGCCGTGCTTCTTTCACCTTCAATCCCGAAGGCTTTTTTTATGCCTTTAAAACGAAACCAATCAAAGGAGGTGCGGAGTATGGATTCTCCCCATTCGAGTCAATCTGAAGAAGTACCCATATACTATGACAGCAAGACAATTGATTACACGATGAGGAGACGAACTGCCGCACCTTCTGGCGAGGCCGGCACGTCTCCGTAGAGGAGGTACGAGTCCCGATGGTTCAAAACATGACCTATGACGAACTCATTTTACGCATCATTATTTTACTGCGAGACGGGAAAATCAGGGATTTCAGAAGTGTTATTGATGAGCTTCAGCCCTATGACATGGCATTTATTTTTAAAGAAATGCCGGAAAAACACCGCGCCCGCTATTTATCTTATTTAACTGTAGACGATATCACTGATATGATCGGGGAGCTGGAACGCGAATTTCAGCTTGTCGTCTTAAATAAAGTCGGAAAAACAAAAGCAACACTGGCGATGAACAAAATGGACAACGATGACCTCGCTCAATTGCTTGAAGAAATGGACGAAGAACTGAAGGAACAGCTTTTGTCCAGCATGGAAGCGTCAGAGTCAAAAGCTGTACAGCTCTTGATGAATTACCCGGCTGATTCAGCGGGACGCATGATGACAAACCGGTATGTGTGGATCCCTCAGCATTACACGGTAAAAGACGCGGTCGTCAAACTGAAAAGCTTCGCTGAAATAGCTGAATCGATCAACTACTTATATGTTATTAATGAAAGCAAACAGCTGGTTGGGGTTCTTTCCTACCGCGATTTGATTCTGGGTGAACCTGAAGAAAAGGTGCAGGATTTAATGTTTACCCGCGTCATATCAGCAGATGCTCTTCAGGACCAGGAAGAAGTTGCCCGCCTTATTGAACGTTACGATTTTTTGGCAATACCGGTTGTAGAAGAAAACAACGTGCTTGTCGGCATTGTGACGGTCGATGATATTATCGACGTTGTTATTCGGGAAGCTGATGAGGATTACGAAAAATTTGCCGCTTCCGGTAAAGACATCACCTTTGACACAAAAGCTTACGTGGCGGCATACCGGCGTCTGCCATGGCTGATTTTACTCTTGTTTATCGGACTGATTTCAGGAAGCATTATCAGCTATTTTGAAGACGCGCTGAAGCAGGTTGTCGCGCTTGCGTTTTTCATGCCGATGGTGTCAGGGATGACAGGAAATACGGGAACACAATCTCTTGCGGTTGTCATCAGAGGTTTGTCTAAAGAAGAAATGAACAAAAAAACGATTGTGCGCCTGATCTTCCGGGAGTTCAGAACAAGCATTTTTATCGGAGCGGTTTGTTCTGTGCTGATTGCGATTGTTTCTATCATATGGCAGGGGAATGCGCTTTTGGGATTTGTTGTCGCCTCTTCACTGTTCTTAACCTTAATCATCGGCACGATGTCAGGAACGATTATCCCTATTATTTTGCACAAACTGAAAGTAGACCCGGCGATTGCTTCTGGACCGCTGATTACAACGTTAAACGATATTTTATCTTTATTAATCTACTTTGGCATTGCCACTGCATTCATTCACTCATTATAAACGTAAAAAGTCCGTCTCAACTGCGAGCCGGACTTTTATTATTTAACGGTTTTTGTACCGAAAGTGAGCATTAAGCTGCCCCTCCAGCATTTTTTTCCGCACTTGCGGATCGTTTTTTAACATCTGTTCTTTTTTGCGCATATCCTTTAAAATCTCTGCCGTCTGTACGCCGTCTTCACGCTTATTGGCGATATCCATCAGCCGCTCCACATCGGCAAAGGAGTATTTTCTTGTCCCCCTTGAAGAACGCTGCGGGTAAATGAGCTTTCGTTCCTCATAATACCTGATCTGTCTTACGGACAATCCTGTCAATTCACTCACAATTCCGATTGAAATCACTTTTTTGTCTTTATAAGAATGATCTTCTGTGGTCATTTTTCCACCCCTGGATGTCTTTTGATAATAGTATATAAAAAACAAATAGAAAAAACCTGACGCTTGTCATATTTTCTAACATCAAATAGAAGATTTTTGAAAAAATACGGAAGAAAAATTAACAAGAATAATGCGTAACACCCAAGCGCGTTTTATCCTTTATGTAACGAATCAAACGAGGAGGAAGGATAATCATGGAGGAAGAAAAAGCAGTCTCACTGGCAAAAGAAATTATAGAGTTGGATATCAAGCGTGATGAAATGCTGGAGACGTTTATGCAGCTTGCCGGAGAACAGGCTTTTCAATTATTAAGATCGGTTCAAAACGGACAATACCGAAAATCTTCGTAAACATAAATTCTTTACATTAGATTCATACCACGTTCATTTAAAAAGAGTATCTTTTGTATAGGATACCTCAAAATGAAGGAGGACGCTATGAGTAATTTATTGAAATCCGCTTTAGAAAAAGAACGACGCCATTATTCTGAAAAACTCTATCAGATAGGGGTTTATAATAAAGAGGTCATGAACAAAATGACGATTTCTGAGCTTCGGAAAGAATACGCTTATTTCTTTCGAAGCATTACAAATCATAAAAATTATCCT
>NZ_JAVAXX010000217.1:0-11263 GCF_042709275.1 Bacillus sp. LR_5
CACAAAAGGCGAGCTTTACACAAACATGAAGAAAACAGCTGGCGCAAGCGTACTGACACAGCTAGTGCAAGAAAAAGTATTGGACAAGAAGTATAAAGTTTCGGATAAAGAAATTGACAACAAGCTGAAAGAATACAAAACGCAGCTTGGCGATCAATATACTGCCCTCGAAAAGCAATATGGCAAAGATTACCTGAAAGAACAAGTAAAATATGAATTGCTGACACAAAAAGCGGCTAAAGATAACATCAAAGTAACAGACGCCGATATCAAAGAGTACTGGGAAGGCTTAAAAGGCAAAATCCGTGCAAGCCACATCCTTGTTGCTGATAAAAAGACAGCTGAAGAAGTAGAGAAAAAGCTGAAAAAAGGCGAGAAGTTTGAAGACCTTGCGAAAGAATACTCAACAGACAGCTCTGCTTCAAAAGGCGGGGATCTTGGCTGGTTCGCAAAAGAAGGCCAAATGGACGAAACATTCAGCAAAGCTGCATTCAAATTAAAAACAGGTGAAGTCAGTGATCCTGTCAAAACGCAATACGGCTACCATATCATTAAAAAGACAGAAGAACGCGGCAAATATGATGATATGAAAAAAGAACTGAAATCTGAAGTGCTTGAACAAAAATTAAATGACAACGCAGCTGTTCAGGAAGCTGTTCAAAAAGTCATGAAGAAAGCTGACATCGAAGTAAAAGATAAAGATCTGAAAGACACATTTAATACATCTTCAACAAGCAACAGCACTTCTTCATCTTCAAGCAGTTCTAAATAATAAAAAAGCTGTGCGGCTCATTGAGCCGCACAGCTTTTTTTATGCGATGGAATGGTTTTGATTTTCTTCTTCATGCTGCTGAGAACTGCGGCGTTCTCGCTCCTTTTCCATCCTCTCCATATAAATCTGTCCTTCTTTTTCAATAAAAGCCTGGTCTACTTTTTCTTCCTCTTTGGCTGCCGCCACAAGTTTATATGCGCTGAAAATGATGCCTACAATACAAAGATACACCCACCACGGAAAAAATAACACGGGCTCCTCCCCCTTTGCATAGATTCTTTATTCTTAAACATATGCGGGAATGAGACGAGTTATGTGCGGGAAAGACGCATCAAAAAGGACTGAGCTGAATATGTCAGCATCAGTCCTTTTTAAGTTATTTATGAAATGTCGGTTTATAAAAGGAACGGTTTTCCAGTGCAAATACACGTTCAGTATACTCGCCCGGCTTCACGCGCTCAAGCGCTCTGTCCATCATATTCATTTTTGCATCCAGATTGTCTATATAGTGAAGAATTTCCGCTTCTTTCACCATCGGTGGTTTCGGGCTGCCCCATTCTGCTTTGCCGTGGTGACTCAAAATCAAATGCTGAAGAATTAACACCTCTTCAGAATCGATTTGAAGCTCCTCAGCAGCTTTTGAAAGCTCTGTCACCATGATGGAAATATGGCCAAGCAAATTGCCTTCAACCGTATATGAAGTGGAAACAGGGCCGGACAGCTCCTTCACTTTTCCAAGATCATGCAGGATAACACCGGCGTAAAGCAGATCACGATCAAGAGAAGGATATAAATCTGCTATTGCTTTCGCCAGGTTCAGCATAGAGACAACATGATACGCCAAACCTGAGACAAACTCATGGTGGTTTTTCGTAGCCGCCGGATAATCCATAAACTCAGCTTCGTGTTTTTTAACCAAAAACCTTGTGATTCGCTGGATATTCGGATTTTTCATTTCAAATATATATTGAGTGATGGTATCCATCATTTCATTTTTCGGAATCGGCGCGGTTTCTAAAAAATCATCAATATTGACGTTTTCTTGCTCGCTTACCGGTCTGATATTTCTTAGCTTCAGCTGGGTGCGTCCGCGATAATGGTGAACATCGCCGACGACCTTGACAATCGTCTGCGGCGCATAGGTCACTTCATCACTTTGCTTGGCATCCCACAGCTTCGCTTCAATATCGCCTGACTGGTCTTGCAGCATCAGCGTCAGAAACGGTTTTCCATTGCTTGCAATCCCTTTCGTCGAGGATTTAATCAATAGATACTGGTCCACCTGTTCGCCAACCTCATGTAGCATAATCCCTTTAGCCATTCTATTAAAGCTCCCTCCGTATCTTACATAATACCAGTATATCACATACCGATTTTCAGCTATAGAACCTCTTTTATGACACCAAATGGATGATTTGGTTGCTATGAAATGCATCTTTTACGTGCTCATGGCATGTAAAATACAAAATCTGCCTACCGCCTTCAGATAAATCATACAGAACATGTAATACACGTTTCAGCCTTTCCTGATCAAAATGAACAAAACTGTCGTCAAGCTGGAACGGAAGCTTTGACCCACCCTGGCGCGTAACGGCCAAAGCAAAGCGGATCGCTGTATACAGCTGTTCACACGTCCCTTGTGACAGCTCTTCCGCATGATAGACAGTGCCATCGCGATGCATAACCATGATCGAATCATCCGTTTCGGAAAAATAAATGGTTTGGTAGTTTCCGTCAGTCAGAGGGCGGAAAAATTCTCCTGCCGTCTCCAGAAGGCGCGGAAGCTCGATTTTTTTATGCCGCTCCAATTTGTTTCTGATCACCTGTTTGACCATTTGTATGGAGGCCCATTTTTTAGCAGTTTCTTTCACACGTTCTTTTTGCATTTCGGTTTGAAGCTTGAGGTCTGAGACCATTCCCGAAGCCTCTAATTGTTCCTGTTTGACTGAGAGCAGTGCGATTTGGCTGCGGAGCTGCTCGATCTCCTCAGTCAGCCGCTCTTTTCTTTCATTCTCAACAAATTGCTTATCTTTCAATTCAGAAAGCGTATTGGAATCCGCCAGTTCAAGTTCCTCCGGGTACCCGCCTTGAAGCTGTGCGTTTACGTGATGAAGCTTGTTCTCCGTATCCTTCAATTGCCTGCTGATGTCGGCTATGGCAAAAAACGCATCTCTGTCTTTTGCAGCAGCCGCGGCAAATAACTGTTCAATCTGTGCGTGGAAATACTGTATTTCTTGCTCAAGTTCAAGCATCTGTTCCTTTGTATAATGAATATCTGTTTCAATTTCCTTTTTTTGCTTCTCAATTTCTTTTTCACGTTCAATGTTTTTCCGCAATGTGTGAAGGGCGTCCGAAATGGAGATATCCTGACTCTGATTCACGGGAAGAAGCATACTGACGCGTTCTTCGAATGTTCTCCGGTGCTTTTTCAGCCTGCCTGCTTCTATGGTCAGCTCATGCTTTTTCTTCACTTCTTTTTTAACATCCTTCATTAAGCTGTATGCATCAAGCAAAAATGATGGATCTTCCTTAAATCCGAGCTCATTCATAAAACGCTCAACCTGTGTAAAGGACGGCGCCATTTCGGCTTCCCACTGTTCAAACTGCTGGATGACCCTTTCATACGCCGCCTCTTTTTGCTGGAGCGCTGCACGCTGTGTGAGAAGGTGCTGCTTATTGCGGTCATCCTCCCATAACGCTTCTCTAAGCATTTCAGCTTCTGCTGGTGAAATATCCGTCATGGGCTGTCTTGTCTCTCGGCTGTTTCGAGAAGACGATTTTCCTGAAACAAGCCAATACACAATAAGTGCAGCGCCGAAACTTATGGCGGGAATCCATTGCTGCAGCAGAGAAAAGAGAACGATGAACAACATACCAGCTGCAATGACAGTCTTTTTCTGTTTAGCCTGCTGTCTTTCAAAAAACGTTAGCTGTTCTCTGAGCTTCGCTTGCTCTTGGTGCTGCCCCTGTGTTTCATCATATGCTCTAAGAGCTGCTTCTTTATCTTTTCTTTGGCTGTTTTCAAGAATCGCGGACGAAGCGGCACGAACGGCCTTTTCCGCGTCTTCCAGCTCTTGCCGGGCAAGTTCAAACGTCTCGTCAAGCTGCCGTTTTCTGTCTCTTGCCTGTACATATTGCTGCACCGCTTGCTGAAGCTGCCATTCATAATCATATGAGGTGTTCATATTCAGGAGCTCATTTTCATCCGTTTTATTGAGCTGTTCCAGCCCTGCCGCTGTCTGCGCAGACGTCTGGCGCAGCTGTGCCTGAATGGCTGCCAGCTGTTCTCCCCAGGATTGGTACATATGAAACGCTGCCGAAAGCTCTTGTATCAGCGTTTCTTTCGCCAATAGTTCTTTATCGGGGATAAGCTTTTGCCTCTGTTTGTCCAACTCCGCCATCTTCACCCGAAGCGCCTCAAGCTGCGCTGATTTCGGGTGAAGATGGGATTCATATTTTTCCAGCTGATGCAGTCCGTCAGCAGGAAATTGTCCTGCATGTTCTGGACATTCTGCAATCACCTGTTCGAGTGTCGCTTTTTCATTTAGCAGCGGCTTTTGCTCAATCGCTCCCTCAATCATTCGGATATGTCCCGCCGTCTCTTTCAATTCAGTTTCCGCGGCTGCAAGGCGGGCTTCAAGCGTTCGTTTTTCCTCGAGAAGCTGATGATAGCCCACTTCCTCTGCTTCAGCCTGTTTTAGCTTCAATGCCAGCTGCTTAAGCGTTTCCAGCTCCTGATTCAATTGAGGGTTTCGCCCATTTGGTTTATAGAGCCTTTCGCTTTCCTTCGTCAGCCTTGAATCAAGCTTTGATACGGCTTCAGCACCAAACAAGCTGGAAAAGAGCAAAAATTCCCCTATCTTGTCCCGATTAAAGGCGTGAATTTCCTGCAGCCCGAATACGTCGAACGAATATATGGCTTTGTACAACGACCTGTCTGTGCCCTGGAACAGCTGCTTTAAAACATCTCCCTGCTTTACTTCGCCCTTTTCTGTGTACACGCTTAGTTTTTCGGCAGTCCCTTTCGTCCGTTCGATCTTCAGCACCCCATACTCAGGATGTTCAGCTTCAAGAACACCGCCGTAGACACCGCCTGTTTTCGGTTCATATTTTTTCGTTTTCGGAAAACCGAACAGCATGCTTTCAATAAATGACATCATCGTCGTTTTTCCTGCCTCATTTAATCCGTAGATGACTTGGACAGGAGAGGCGGAAAAGTCAAAGGTCCGATTGGAAAATTTTCCGTATTGGTAGATATGTAAAGATATAATTCGCAAAGCTGTCACCGCCTCATGTATCAAGCACCTTAAGCTGTCTTTTCAATAATATCTGTGCCTGCTCTTTTATTTCCTTTACTTCCTCTTGGCTAAACCGGTCCGCGTGCCTTCTATACACTGGATGCCGCTCAAGCCCTTCCAGCACGTCTGACAGATCGCTGCGATCAATGTCTTCAAATAAACCGCCAAAAAAAGGATCAAGGTTTGTTAGGTTTGCTTCGTTTTCTGTCTCATCGTCCAATCTAAGAGGCCAAACGAAATGTTCCTCTTCCGCTTCTTGTTCCTGAAGAGCTTCAAGAAACTCATCCAAGGTGCCTTTTGGCGCCTCCAGCAGCCATTCCGGCGCCGTCCCTTGTAAAACAAGCCTTACACAAACAGGGCTCCCCTTTTTCCGCAGCTTCGAAAACGTGTCCTCCACCATTTGGAAGAGAGCGGTCATATTATTTGCCTCCGTCACATCAATCGCCGCTTTTTCCCACAGGACATCATGCGCTCTCTGAAATTCATAAGATATATCTCCGTTTGTCACATGAACGAGATAATAGCCTTTATCTCCTGTCTCCTTCATATGGCGTGCTTGCGTGTTTCCCGGGTAAATGACTGCCGGGTGCTCGGCAGATAGAACCTGGCGTTTATGTATATGGCCAAGCGCCCAATAATCCATCCCGCTTTTCACGAGGTCGTCATGTATAAACGGGCAATACGGATCGTGTCCTTCAGATCCTGACAGCGTGCCGTGGAGCATGCCGATATGAAACGGTGCGTCAGTTGATCTCCGATAGCGGGCGGCTTGGTTTTCCGTCACTGCTCTGGCTTGATAGCTGAAGCCGTAAATGCTTGCTATGCGCCTGCCTTCTTTAAAAAACGATTTTTCTTCTGGAACAGCGGACGAAAAAATATGGACATTCTCAGGCCATTCAATCGGCGTCCACTCCCCGCCAAGATGATCGTGATTCCCAAAGATGACGTATACCGAAATCCCGCACTCTCTGAGTCTTTCAAACTGTTTTTTCAAAAAGAGCTGAGCCTTTAAGCTTCGATTGGCTTCATCAAACAGATCTCCCGCCAGCAAAATGAAATCAACGTGCTCTCTCACTGCAGCGTCTATCATATGTCTCACGCTTGCAAACGTGCTTTCTTTAATCCGGGCAAAAATCGGCTCCGGCAGATGCGATATCCCGTAAAACGGGCTGTCAAGATGAAGATCTGCCGCATGAATAAAGGTTAGTTCAGTCAACATTCTGCTCCTTTCCAGGATGAAGTACCCTTATTTTAGCACCGAATTCTTGCGAATGCACGTTCTGTCAATAAAGAAACAGCCTGAGAATCCCCAGGCTGTTTTCCAATCAGTTTTTCGCTAAACGTAGCGCTTGTTTGATCGCTTTGAACGCGCTTGAATTGCCGTAAATTAATACACCACCTTTATAAATTCTGGCGCCGATAACGGCCAGTATGACAATGGTGAGCAGTGTGATTCCGATTCCGACAGCTGCCTGCCAGAACGGAATATCAAGCATGCCGACGCGCAGGAACATAATCATTGGCGTAAAGAACGGAATAAACGAAGTTACCGTAATAAATCCTGCGTCAGGCGCATTCAAACCGAACATCGCGATCATAAAACCGGCGACAACCAAAAGCGTCATCGGCGTGATCGTTTGCTGAACGTCCTCTATTCTGCTGACGACACTGCCGAGAAACGCGGCAAGTGTCGCGTACAAAAAGTATCCGAGCAAAAAGAAAATGACAGCATAGATGACAGTGGTTGCAGATACGTCGGTCAGATTAAGAAATCCGCCGACAGATGAAGCCGTTTCGCTCTTTTGGTTCAGCTTAAGCGACAGAGAGCCGGCTCCTATAATAATAGCAAGCTGTGTGATCCCGACAAGCCCGATACCAAGCAGCTTTGCAAACATTTGCTGGATCGGCGGCATACTTGAGATCAGGATTTCCATAACTCGCGAAGATTTTTCGGTTGCGACCTCCATCGCTATCATGCTGGCATACATAATCACCGAGAAATAAATGACGAACAGCATAATGTAAACAAGCCCTACCGTCTGGCCAAGCTCTTCCTCAGACTTTGCCCCTTCTTTCAGCGCCTTCTGCCCCACAGTAACGGGCGCATAAAGGCTGCTAATCGTTTCCTGCGACACGCCGAGCTCCGCTGTTCCGACAGCTGTTTTGGTTTGCGTCAGCGCCTGCTGCAGCGTTTGATACGTGCTTTCATCAGAAATCGTTAACGCTTTATATGTTCCTGAAATGGTCCCTTTTTCATCTCGTTTGATGATGAGCATGCCATCGAGTGATTCATCTTTGACTTGCTTTGTGACCTCATCCTCCGATTGCTTCGACAGCTTCACATCAAGATCGCCGTCTGTATCCACCGCTTTCAGCTGCTTAGAAAAAACCGGATATAATTCGTTTGTTTCATCAACAACGGCGATTTTTTCTTTCGCATCGTCACCTTGAAACAAAGAAATGATCGATTCCAGATTCGTTACAACTAAAACAAGCAGCACCGTGATGACAGTCGAAATAATAAAGGATTTTGCCATAATCTTATTTTTGTATGTATGAGAAAGCATGATCCAAAATTTATTCATAGACGGCCCCCACCTTTTCTATAAAAATATCATGCAGTGACGGCTCTTCAAGCTCAAACTTTCTGATAAACCCTTTTCCTTGGAGCATCGCAAAAATCTCTTGAGAAATGTCTTCATTGGCAATCTGCAGCTTGACGCCGTCGGCCGTTTCCTTCCATTGTAGAATGCCTTCATGAGACTGCAAAAAGCTTAGATCGTCATCGGAGTGAATGGTGACGTTCTTTTTGCCAAAGGAGCGCTTGATCTCCTTCAGCTTGCCTTGCACGACCGGTCTTCCTTTCTGCAATATGCAAAGGTTCTCACAAAGCTCCTCCACATGTTCCATCCGATGGCTTGAAAATAAAATAGAAACACCGCTGTTTTTCAGCGAGATCACAGCCTCTTTTAACAGCTCAACATTGACAGGGTCCAGGCCGCTGAAAGGTTCATCAAGAATCAGGAGGTCCGGCTTATGCAAAACTGCCGAAATGAATTGGATTTTCTGCTGATTCCCCTTCGAAAGCTCTTCCACCTTCTTATTCTCGTAATCTGTAATATTGAAGCGTTCAAGCCATGTCCCGAGCTCTTTTACAGCCTCTCGCTTCTCCATCCCTTTTAATCTGGCAAGATAGACGAGCTGATCCCTTACCTTCATTTTCGGATAAAGGCCCCGCTCTTCCGGCAAATAACCGATTTTGTTGCTGATATGATAATTCACAGGACGGCCCTTCCAGCTGATTGAGCCCTCCGTAATGCTTAATAATCCTAGGATCATGCGAAACGTTGTTGTTTTTCCCGCTCCGTTTGCGCCTAATAGACCGAACATTTGCTGTTCCGGAATATCTAAGTCCAATCCGTCAACGGCTTTATAATCTCCAAATGTCTTCGTTACGTGATCAATTGTAAGCACTGAATCTCCTCCTTCCCTGACCCATTATATACTAATTTTGGATAAAGCATAATAAAGGATTTTGATTTCCTTTTTAGAATATAAATGAAGAAAGACTGATAAACCTTAAAATGGAGGAGAAACCTGATGGCTGATTATTTCCTTACCGTATTTGATCCTTCGGGGAACACGCTGGTAAACGAGCAATTCGAGGCAGAACATGAAGAAGCGGCAAAAACGCATGGTGAAGCCCTCTTAAAAGAAAAAGAGCTTCATAGTCATACTCATCGTTTAGTCAATGCAGCCGGAAAGCTGATTTTGTTTCACAGATGATCAGCTTTCCGGCTGATCTGTTACGCTTGAAACTTCGGCTCCCGTTTTTCTAAAAAGGCACGGATTCCTTCTTGGTGATCCTTGGTCCTTCTCATTCTCTCTTGGGCGCTGCGCTCAAGGGATAGCACTTTTTTCAGTTCTTCAATTTGGAGGCTTTGAAAAATACCTTTCGTTTCGATCATCGCCAAAAGAGGGGAGGCCAACAGGGTTTCGATAATGGGTCTTGCGCCTTCGGCAGGGTCTCCGGCAAATGTCCCATCAAGAAGCCCCATATCGGCAGCTTCCGAGGCAGATAGTTTTTTTCCGCTCCAAATCAGTTTTTTCGCTTTTGCTTCACCGATTCTTTTCTTCAGCAAATAATGTCCTCCGCCGTCCGGAACAAGCCCAATGCCGATAAAATTCATCGCGAGAACGGCGTTTTTTTCAGCGAGCACAATGTCCGCACAAAGCGCCAAACTCAGGCCCAGTCCCGCAGCAGCACCATGAATGGCTGCAATTGTCACTTTCTTCATCTGATATAAATTCAGGGTGACAGCCTCAATCGTATCCATCAGCCGTTTAAATTGGTCAGGGTCATGCTCTGACGTCATCATCCTGATATCACCGCCGGCCGAAAAGCCTTTCCCGCTTCCTCTCAGGAGAACGATGAGCGCCTCGCTTGCAGCCGCCATTTCGACTGCCTCCTTCAATTCAGACAGCATCTGTTCATTCAGGGCGTGATGGGCATCAGGCCGATTCAGGATAATCTCTGCAACGGCCCCATTACATGCATATTGAACAAACTCCATTAAAAGCACCTCCATGTATGCGCTTGCTTTTTTCTTTCTCCTATACATTCCCCGCCATCCCCAAATAAACCTTTTTATTTTTCAAGGTCAATAGATACTGAAAAATGCATATTGTTTGAATGGAAACATAAAGTTTTATATAGTGAAAAAGAAGGGATATCTTGATGAGAAGGGAGGAAAGGAACATGGATAAATTGCTGATCAGTTTTCTGTTAAGTTTATTTATGGTGTACTTTCCCCCTTCGGACGTGGTTCTGCCTTCCCAGTTTGAAGCAAGCACTGACAGCTATGTGCCTATGTCTTCATATCCGCAGGAAACACAATCGGCAAAAACGCCATCGCCGGGCAGCATGCACCCGGCTGAGCTGATCAAAGAGTACAGCCCGCTGGCGCAGTCTGTCAGGCAGCTCTCTGTCAAACCACTTGACGAACCGCTGATAAACAGGCTGGAAAAGGCTTTGGCCGTCCCTGTCAAATACCAGTCTAACTACCTCCGAATATAATTTGCTCAAGTTTTATTTGTAACTCACCCCATACTGCCAACACTACATTCGGAGGGATTTTCATTGAATATTAAAGAAAACGATCTGCCGGGCATCGGCAAAAAGTTTGAAATCGAAACAAGAAGCCACGAAAAAATGACGATTATCATTCATGATGACGGAAGAAGGGAAATTTACCGGTTTAATGACCGGGACCCGGATGAGCTTCTTTCAAATATTTCATTGGATGATTCTGAAGCAAGGCAAATTGCAGCTATTCTTGGAGGCATGGTCTATAAACCGCAAGCTCTGGAGTCCATCGAAATGGCCTTCAGCGATCTTATTATTGAATGGTTTAAGGTCGAAAAAGGCGCCAAATCGATCGGGCGCACACTCGGAGAGCTTGATGTCCGCCAGAATTACGATGTCACTGTGATTGCGATTATCAAACACAACCAGGAAAAGCTCCTAAATCCCGGAGCGGATTCGATTATTGAAGAAAATGACACCCTTGTCCTCTCAGGTGAGAGAAAGCATCTGAAGAAACTGATTCACGATTTTCTTTCTGGAGAGGGCGTGTGAGCCCCGATGGACCATCTTGTATTTGAAGTCGGAACTGCACTTGTGCTTGTGGCAATCGCCAGTGTGATCGCCAATAAAATTAAATTTTCGATTATTCCGTTTCTGATTGTGCTGGGAATGCTTGTTGGACCGCACGCGCCGAAAATGGGGATTATTGATCTAACATTTATTCAAAGCAGTGAAATCATCGAGTTTTTCGGGCGAATGGGCGTACTGTTCCTCCTCTTCTATCTCGGACTCGAATTCTCTGTCGGGAAGTTAATCAAATCAGGAAAATCAATCGCGGTCGGCGGGACGATTTATATTTTGATTAACTTCAGCCTCGGACTGCTTTACGGGTTTATCACCGGATTTTCCTTTCTGGAAGTCCTCATCCTCGCAGGCGTCATCACAATCTCGTCAAGTGCGATTGTCGCAAAAGTGCTCGTTGATTTAAAAAGAACCGCCAACCCGGAAACCGAATTGATTCTCGGCATCATCATGTTTGAAGATATTTTCCTTGCCGTATATCTGTCCGTTGTTTCCGGCCTTATACTAGGTGATGCGACATCCGTA
>NZ_JAVAXX010000218.1:0-11247 GCF_042709275.1 Bacillus sp. LR_5
GACTGATGTCGCATCACCTAACACAAGGCCGGAAACAACGGACAAATACACGGCAAGGAAAATATCCTCAAACATAATGATACCGAGAATCAGCTCGGTTTCCGGATTGGCGGTTCTTTTTAAATCAACGAGCACTTTTGCGACAATCGCACTTGACGAGATTGTGATGACTCCTGCGAGGACGAGGATTTCCAGAAAGGAAAACCCGGTAATAAACCCGTAAAGCAGCCCGAGGCTGAAATTAATCAAGATATAAATCGTTCCGCCGACCGCGATTGATTTTCCGGATTTGATCAACTTTCCGACAGAGAATTCGAGTCCGAGATAAAAGAGGAGGAACAGTACGCCCATCCGCCCGAAAAACTCGATGATTTCACTGCTTTCTATAAATGTTAGGTCAATAATCCCCGCTTTCGGCGCGTGCGGTCCAACCAGCATGCCCAGCACAATCAGAAACGGAATAATCGAAAATTTAATTTTATTGGCGATTACACTGGCAATCGCGACAAGCACAAGTGCTGTACCGACTTCAAATACGAGATGATCCATCGGCCGTTCACACGCCCTCTCCAGAAAGAAAATCGTGAATCAGTTTCTTCAGATGCTTTCTTTCACCTGAGAGGACAAGTGTGTCATTTTCTTCAATAACCGAATCGGCTCCGGGATTTAAAAGTTTTTCCTGGTTGTGTTTGATGATGGCGATCACAGTGACATCGTAGTTCTGGCGGACATCAAGCTCCCCGAGTGTGCGCCCGATCGATTTGGCGCCTTTTTCGACCTTAAACCATTCAATAATGAGATCGCTGAAGGCCATTTCGATGGACTCCAGTGCTTGCGGTTTATAGACCATGCCACCTAGAATAGCGGCAATTTGCCTTGCTTCAGAATCATCCAATGAGATATTGGAAAGGAGCTCATCCGGGTCCCGGTCATTAAACCGGTAAATTTCTCTTCTTCCGTCATCATGAATGATAATCGTCATTTTTTCATGACTTCTCGTTTCGATTTCGAATTTTTTGCCGATGCCCGGCAGATCGTTTTCTTTAATATTCAATGAAAATCCCTCCGAATGTAGTGTTGGCCATGGGGCGAGTTGCAAATAAAGCTTGGGCATTTAAATTCGGAGGTAATTAGACTGGTATTTGATAGGGACGGCACATACCTTTTCCAGCCTGTTTATCAGCGGTTCGTCAAGGGGCTTGACAGATAGCTGCCTGACAGACTGTGCCAGCGGACTGTACTCTTTGTTCAGCTCTGCCAGGTACAGGCTGCTCGGCGACGGAATTTTGGCCGATTGTGCTTCCTGCGGATATGAGGACATAGGCACATAGCTGTCAGTGCTTGCTTCAAGCTGGGACGGCAGAACCACGTCCGAAGGGGGAAAGTACACCACAAATAAACTTAACAGAAAACTGATCAGCAATTTATCCATGCTTCCTTTCCTCCTTTCTCATCCTAATATCCCTTCTTTCACTATATAAAACTTTATGTTTCCACTCAAACAATATGCTTTTTTCAGTATCTATTGACCTTGAAAAATAAAAAGGTTTATTTGAGGATGGCAGGGAATGTATATGTGAAGGAAAAAAGCAAGCGCATACATGGAGGTGTTTCATATGGAGTTTATTCAGTATGAAGTGAATGGAGCCGTTGCCGAGATTATCCTGAATCGACCTGATGCCCATCACGCCCTTAATGAACAGATGCTGTCTGAATTGAAGGCGGCGGTCGAAATGGCGGCTGCAAGCGAGGCGCTCATCGTTCTCTTGAGAGGAACGGGGAAAGGCTTTTCGGCCGGCGGAGATATCCGGATGATGACATCAGAGCATGACCCTGATCAATTTAAGCAGCTGATGGATACGATTGAGGCTGTCACTCTGACGTTATATCAGATGAAGAAAGTAACAATTGCAGCTATTCACGGCGCTGCTGCGGGATTGGGCCTGAGTTTGGCGCTTTGCGCTGACATTGTGCTCGCGGAAAAAAACGCCGTTCTCGCGATGAATTTTATCGGCATTGGGCTTGTTCCAGACGGCGGAGGGCATTATTTGCTGAAGAAAAGAATTGGGGAAGCGAAGGCGAAAAAGCTGATTTGGAGCGGGAAAAAACTTTCCGCCGCGGAAGCCGCCGATATGGGGCTCCTTGACGGGACATTTGCCGGAGAACCTGCGGAAGGCGCAAGACCCTTTATCGAAACCCTATTAGCCTCACCTCTTTTGGCGATGATCGAAACGAAAGGTATCTTTCAAAGCCTCCAGCTTGAAGAACTGAAAAAGGTGCTCTCTCTTGAGCGCAGCGCCCAAGAGAAAATGAGAAGGACCAAGGATCACCAAGAAGGAATCCGTGCCTTTTTAGAAAAACGGGAGCCGAAGTTCCAAGTGTAACAGATCAGCCGGAAAGCTGATCATCTGTGAAACAAAATCAGCTTTCCGGCTGCATTGACTAAACGATGGGTATGACTGTGAAGCTCTTTTTCTTTTAAGAGGGCTTCACCATGCGTTTTAGCCGCTTCTTCATTTTTCGCCTCGAATCGCTCGTTTACCACTGTTTTCCCCGAAGAATCAAAAGCTGTAAGGAAATATTCAGCCATCAGGTTTCCCCTCCATTTTCAAGGTTTATCAGTCTTCTTCATTTATATTCTAAAAAGGAAATCAAAATCCTTTATTATGTTCCATCCAATATTAGTATATAATGGGTCAGGGAAGGAGGAGATTCAGTGCTTAAGATTGATCACGTAACGAAGACATTTGGAGATTTTAAAGCCGTTGACGGATTGGACTTAGACATTCCGGAACAGCAAATGTTCGGTCTTTTAGGCGCAAACGGAGCGGGAAAAACGACGACGTTTCGCATGATCCTTGGCTTATTAAGCATTACAGAGGGCTCAATCAGCTGGAAGGGCGACCCTGTTAATTACAGTATCAGCAACAAAATCGGTTATTTGCCGGAAGAGCGGGGGCTTTATCCGAAAATGAAGGTAAAGGATCAGCTCGTCTATCTTGCCAGATTAAAAGGGATGGAGAAGCGGGAGGCTGTAAAAGAGCTCGGCACATGGCTTGAACGCTTCAATATAACAGATTACGAGAATAAGAAGGTTGAAGAGCTTTCGAAGGGAAATCAGCAGAAAATCCAATTTATTTCGGCTGTTTTGCATAAGCCGGAGCTGCTGATTCTTGATGAACCATTCAGCGGCCTGGACCCTGTCAATGTTGAGCTGTTAAAAGAGGCTGTGATTTCTTTGAAAAACAGCGGCGTTTCTATTTTATTTTCTAGCCATCGGATGGAGCATGTGGAGGAGCTATGTGAGAACCTTTGCATACTGCAGAAAGGAAAGCCGGTTGTGCAAGGCAAGCTTAAGGAGATAAAGCGTTCCTTCGGCAAAAAGAATGTCACCATTCACGCCGATGAAGATCTGCGTTTTTTGCAGTCTCATGAAGGCATTCTCCAATGGAAGGAAACGGCCGGAGGCGTCAAGCTGCAGATCGCTAATGAAGACATTTCTCAAGAGATCTTTGCCATGCTCCAAGGAAAAGGGTTTATCAGAAAGTTCGAGCTTGAAGAGCCGTCACTGCATGATATTTTTATAGAAAAGGTGGGGGCCGTCTATGAATAAATTTTGGATCATGCTTTCTCATACATATAAAAATAAGATTATGGCAAAATCCTTTATTATTTCGACTGTCATCACAGTACTGCTTGTTTTAGTTGTAACGAATCTGGAGTCGATCATTTCTTTGTTTCAAGGTGATAATGCGAAAGAAAAAATCGCCGTTGTTGATGAAACAAACGAATTATATCCGATTTTCTCGAAGCAGCTGAAAGCGGTGGATACAAACAGTGATCTTGATGTGAAGCAATCGAAGCAATCGGAGGATGAAGTCACAAAGCAAGTCAAAGATGAAGCGCTTGATGGCATGCTCATCATCAAACGAGATGAAAAAGGAACCATTTCAGGAACATATAAAGCGTTAACGATTTCTGATGAAAGCACGTACCAAACGCTGCAGCAGGCGCTGACGCAAACCAAAACGGCTGTCGGAACGGCGGAGCTCGGCGTTTCGCAGGAAACGATCAGCAGTCTTTATGCGCCCGTTACTGTCGGGCAGGAGGCACTGAAAGAGGGTGCGAAGTCTGAGGAAGAGCTGGGCCAGACGGTAGGGCTTGTTTATATTATGCTGTTCGTCATTTATTTCTCTGTGATTATGTATGCCAGCATGATTGCGATGGAGGTTGCAACCGAAAAATCTTCGCGTGTCATGGAAATCCTGATCTCAAGCATGCCGCCGATCCAGCAGATGTTTGCAAAGCTGCTTGGCATCGGGCTCGTCGGGATCACGCAGCTTGCTATCATTATAGGAGCCGGCTCTCTGTCGCTTAAGCTGAACCAAAAGAGCGAAACGGCATCATCTGTCGGCGGATTTCTTAATCTGACCGACGTATCAGCAACCACTGTTATCTATGCTGTGATTTTCTTTTTGCTCGGCTACTTTTTATACGCGACACTTGCCGCGTTTCTCGGCAGTGTCGTCAGCAGAATAGAGGACGTGCAGCAAACGATCACGCCGATGACACTATTGGTTGTCGCCGGTTTTATGATCGCGATGTTCGGCTTGAATGCACCTGATGCAGGATTTATTACGGTAACCTCGTTTATTCCGTTTTTTACACCAATGATTATGTTCTTGCGCGTCGGTATGCTTGATATTCCGTTCTGGCAGGCTGCTGCCGGAATCGGAATCACGCTGCTCACCATTGTCATACTGGCTGTCATCGGCGCCAGAATTTACAAGGGCGGTGTATTGATTTACGGCAACTCAAGCGCATTCAAAGCGATCAAACAAGCACTTCGTTTAGCGAAAAATTGATTAAAAACAGCCTGGGGATTCTCAGGCTGTTTCTTTATTGACAGAACGTGCATTCGTAAGAATTCGATGCTAAAATAAGGGTACTTCATCCTGGAAAGGAGCAGAATGTTGACTGATCTAACCTTTATTCATGCGGCAGATCTACATCTAGACAGCCCGTTTTACGGGATATCGCATCTGCCGGAACCGATTTTTGCCCGGATTAAAGAAAGCACATTTAAAAGCGTGAAACATATGATAGATGCTGCAGTAAGAGAAAACGTTGATTTCATTTTGCTGGCGGGGGACCTGTTTGACGAAGCCAATCGAAGCTTAAAGGCGCAGCTCTTTTTGAAAAAACAGTTTGAAAGACTGAGAGAATGCGGGATTTCAGTTTATGTGATCTTTGGGAACCACGATCATCTTGGCGGAGAGTGGACGCCGATTGAATGGCCTGAGAATGTCCATATTTTTTCGTCCGCAGTTCCTGAAGAAAAATCGTTTTATAAGGAAGGCAGGCGCATAGCGAGCATTTACGGTTTCAGCTATCAGGCCAGAGCCGTGACGGAAAACCAAGCCGCCCGCTATCGGAGGTCGACTGACGCGCCGTTTCATATCGGTATGCTCCATGGCACACTATCAGGATCTGAAGGACACGATCCGTATTGCCCGTTTACGCATGACGATCTCGTGAAAAGCGGAATGGATTATTGGGCGCTTGGCCATATACATAAACGCCAGGTTCTTTCTGCCGAGCACCCGGCAATCATCTATCCGGGAAACACGCAAGCGCGCCATATGAAGGAGACGGGAGATAAAGGCTATTATCTCGTTCGTGTGACTAACGGAGATATTTCTTATGAATTTCAGAAAGCGCATGATGTCCTGTGGGAAAAAGCGGCAGTTGATGTGACGGGGGCAAAGAATATGACTGCCCTTTTCCAAATGGTTGAGGACGCGTTTTCGAAGCTCCGGATAAAGGGGAGCCCTGTTTGTGTAAGACTCGTATTACAAGGGCGGGCGCCGGAATGGCTGCTGGAGGCGCCAAAAGGCACCTTGGATGAGCTTCTCGAAGCCTTTCAGGAGCAAGAGGCTGAGGAAGAACACTTCGTTTTTCCGCTTTCATTGGACGATGAGATAGAAAATGAAGCAAACCTTACAAACCTTGATCCTTTTTTTGGCGGTTTATTTGCGGACATTGACCGCGGCGATCTGTCAGATGTGCTGGAAGGGCTTGAGCGGCATCCTGTGTACAGAAGGCACGCGGACCGGTTTAGCCAAGAGGAGTTACAGGAAATAAAAGAACAGGCACAGATTTTATTGAAAAGACAGCTTAAGGTGCTTGAAATATGAGGCGGTGAAAGCTTTGCGAATTACATCTTTACATATCTACCAATACGGGAAATTTTCCAATCAGACCTTTCACTTTTCCGCCTCGCCTGTCCAATTAATCTACGGATTAAATGAGGCAGGGAAAACGACGATAATGTCATTTATTGAAAGCATGCTGTTTGGTTTTCCAAAAACGAAAAAATATGAACCGAAAACAGGCGGTGTCTATGGCGGTGTTCTTGAAGCTGAACATCCTGAGTATGGGGCTGTGAAAATTGAACGGACGAAGGGGACTGCCGAAAAGCTGAGAGTGTACACAGAAAAAGGCGAAGTGAAGCAAGAAGATTTTTTAAAGCAGCTGTTCCAGGGCACAGACAGGGCGCTGTACAAAGCCATTTATTCGTTTGACGTATTCGGGCTGCAGGAAATTCACGCCTTTAATCGGGACAAGATAGGGGAATTTTTGCTGTTTTCCAGCTTGTTTGGCGCTGAAGCCGTATCTAAGCTTGATTCACAGCTGACAAAGGAAGGCGAAAGGCTCTATAAACCAAACGGGCGAAACCCTCAATTGAATCAGGAGCTGGAAACGCTTAAGCAGCTGGGAGCGAAGCTAAAACAGGCTGAAGCAGAGGAAGCGGGCTATCATCAGATTCTTGAGGAAAAAAGAACGCTCGAAGCCCGTCTTGCAGCCGCAGAAACCGAATTGAAAGAGGCGGCAGGCCATATCCGAACGATTGAGGGAGCGATTGAGCTGAAGCCGCTGCTAAATGAAAAAGCGGCGCTGGAACAGGCGATGGCACAATATCCGGAACAGGCGGGACAATTTCCGGCTGACGGACTGCATCAGCTGGAAAAATATGAATCTCACCTTCACCCGAAATCCGCACAGCTGGAGGCGCTTCGGGTGAAGATGGCGGAGCTGGACAAACAGATGCAAAAGCTTAATCCGGATAAAGACATTTTGGCGAAAGAAACGCTGATACAAGAGCTTTCGGCAGGGTTTCATATGTACCAATCCTATGGAGAACAGCTCGCCGCCATTCAGGCACAGCTGCGCCAGTCATCTGCACAGGCAGCGGCAGGACTGGAACAGCTCAATAAAACGGATGAAAATGAGCTCCTGAATATGAACTCGTCATATGACTATGAATGGCAGCTTCAGCAGGCGGTGCAGCAATACGTACAGGCAAGAGACAGAAAACGGCAGCTTGATGAGACGTTTGAACTTGCCCGGCAAGAGCTGGAAGACGCAGAAAAGGCCGTTCATGCCGCTTCGTCCGCTATCCTTGAAAACAACGAAAGAAAAGATAAAGAAGCGGCTCTTAAAGCATATGATGAAGCACAGGGGCAGCATCAGGAGCAAGCGAAGCTGAGAGAGCAGCTGAGGTTTTTTGAAAGGCAGCAGGCTAAACAGAAAAAGGTTGTCATTGCAGCTGGTATGTTGTTCATCGTTCTCTTTCTGTTGCTGCAGCAATGGATTCCCGCCATAAGTATCGGCGCTGCCCTTCTTGTATATTGGCTTTTGTCTGGGAAAAAAACACCGTCTTCCGGAAACAGCCGGGAGATGAGACAGCCAATGACAAACATTTCACCGGCAGAAGCCGAAGCGCTTAGAGAAGCGTTATGGGAGGATGACCGCAATAAACAGCATCTCATCACCCAGCGGGCAGTGCTCCAGCAAAAAGAGGCGGCGTATGAAAGAGTCATCCAGCAGTTTGAACAGTGGGAAGCCGATATGGCCCCGTCCTTTTCACAGGTCGAGTCTTTTATGAAGGAGCTCGGATTCAAGGAAGATCCTTCTTTTTTACTTGATGCATACAGCTTAATGAAGGATGTCAAAAAAGAAGTGAAGAAAAAGCATGAGCTGACAATTGAAGCAGGCAGGCTGAAAAAGCACCGACGCACATTCGAAGAACGCGTCAACATGCTTCATCCTGCGAATGAGAGTCAGAACACCTCCATCTCGGACGCCCTTCACACATTGCGGAAAAACGTTGAACGTGAAAAAGAAATCGCGAAGCAAAAAAAGGCTATTGAAACAGATATTTATTATACAAAGGAGCAGCTGCTGGAGCTGGAGCAAGAAATACAGTATTTTGAAGCACAGATCGAACAGCTATTTGCCGCGGCGGCTGCAAAAGACAGAAATGAGTTTTGCGCCATAGCTGACATCAGCAGGCAATTGAAGGATACGGAGAACAAGCTTCATCACGTAAACGCACAGCTTCAAGGCGGACACCCAGAGGAGCTTGAACTGGCGGATTCCAATACGCTTTCTGAATTGAAAAACAAGCAAGTAGTTGAAAATGAAAGAAAAGAGCGGCTGACTGAGGAGATTCAACACCTTCGCAGCCAAATCGCATTGCTCTTCGTCAAACAGGAACAATTAGAGGCTTCGGGATTGGTCTCAGATCTCAAGCTTCAAACGGAAATGCAAAAAGAGCGTGTAAAAGAAATCGCTAAAAAATGGGCCTCGATCCAAATGATCAAACAGGTGATCCGAAACAAATTGGAACGGCATAAAAAAGTCGAGCTCCCACGCCTTCTGGAGACGGCCGGAGAATTTTTCCGCCCGCTGACCGACGGAAGCTACAAGACGATTTATTTTTCTGAAACAGATGATTCTATTATGGTCATGCGTTGTGATGGAACTGTCTATCACGCGGAAGAGCTATCACAGGGAACATGTGAGCAGCTGTATACAGCGATCCGGTTTGCCCTGGCCGTTACGCGTCAGGATGGGTCAAGGCTTCCGTTTCAGCTTGACGACAGCTTTGTTCATTTTGATCAGGAAAGGCTCAAACGAGTATTAGACGTTCTTTATAATTTATCCGAAGACGGAAGGCAGATTTTATATTTTACATGCCATGACCATGTGAAAGATGCATTTCAAAGCAGCCAAATCATTCATTTGGTGTCATAAAAGAGGTTCTATAGCTGTAAAACGGTATGTGATATACTGGTATTATGTAAGATACGGAGGGAGCTTTAATAGAATGGCTAAAGGGATTATGCTACATGAGGTTGGCGAACAGGTGGACCAATATCTATTGATTAAATCCTCGACGAAAGGGATTGCCAGCAATGGAAAACCGTTTTTAACGCTGATGCTGCAAGACCAGTCAGGTGATATTGAGGCGAAGCTGTGGGATGCCAAGCAAAGCGATGAAGTCACCTATGCGCCGCAGACGATTGTGAAGGTCGTGGGGGATGTTCACCATTACCGCGGGCGCAATCAGCTGAAGCTGAGAAATATCAGACCGGTGAGCGAGCATGAAAACGTCAATATTGATGATTTTTTAGAAACCGCGCCGATTCCGAAAAATGAAATGATGGATACCATCACTCAATATATATTTGAAATGAAAAATCCGAATATCCAGCGGATCACAAGGTTTTTAGTCAAAAAACACGAAACTGAATTTATGGATTATCCGGCGGCTACGAAAAACCACCATGAGTTTGTCTCAGGTTTAGCGTATCATGTTGTGTCTATGCTGAATCTGGCGAAATCCATTGCAGATTTATATCCGTCTCTTGACCGCGATCTGCTTTATGCTGGCGTTATCCTGCATGATCTTGGAAAAGTAAAAGAGCTGTCTGGCCCTGTTTCCACTTCGTATACGGTCGAAGGCAATTTGCTCGGCCATATTTCGATTATGGTCACAGAGCTGTCAAAAGCGGCTGAGGAGCTTCAAATCGATTCTGAAGAGGTGTTAATTCTTCAGCACTTGATTTTGAGTCACCACGGCAAAGCAGAATGGGGCAGCCCGAAACCGCCGATGGTGAAAGAAGCGGAAATTTTACACTATATAGACAACCTGGATGCAAAAATGAATATGATGGACAGAGCGCTTGAGCGCGTGAAGCCGGGTGAATACACTGAACGTGTATTTGCACTGGAAAACCGTTCCTTTTATAAACCGACTTTTCATAAATAATCGTAAAAGGACTGATGCTGAAACATTCAGGTCAGTCCTTTTTTATGCGCTTTTGCCGCTCATAACTCGTCTCATTCCGGCATATGGTTAAGAATAAAGAATCTATGCAAAAAGGGGGAGGAGCCCGTGTTATTTTTTCCATGGTGGGTGTATCTTTGTATTGTAGGTATCATTTTCAGTGCATATAAACTTGTGGCGGCAGCCAAGGAGGAAGAAAAAGTAGATCAGTCCTTTATTGAAAAAGAAGGGCAGATTTATATAGAGAGGATGGAAAAGGAGAGAGAACGCCGCAGTTCTCAACAGCATGATGAAGAAAATCCAAACCATTCCATCGCATAAAAAAAGCTGTGCAGCTCAATGAGCCTGCACAGCTTTTTTATTATTTAGAACTGCTGCTTGTTGAAGACGTGTTAAATGTGTCTTTCAGGTCTTTATCCTTCACTTCAACGTCAGCTTTCTTCATGACTTTTTGAACAGCTTCCTGAACGGCTGTGCTGTCATTTAGTTTTTGTTCAAGCACTTCAGATTTCAGATCTTTTTTCATATCTTCGTATTTACCGCGTTCTTCTGTCTTTTTGATGATATGGTAGCCGTATTGTGTTTTGACAGGATCACTGACTTCACCTGTTTTTAATTTGAATGCAGCTTTGCTGAACGTTTCGTCCATTTGGCCTTCTTTTGCGAACCAGCCAAGGTCCCCGCCTTGTGAAGCAGAGCTGTCTGTAGAGTATTCTTTCGCAAGGTCTTCAAATTTCTCGCCTTTTTTCAGCTTTTTCTCTACTTCTTCAGCTGTCTTTTTATCAGCGACAAGGATGTGGCTTGCATGGATTTTGTCTTTTAAGCCTTCCCAGTACTCTTTAGTATCAGCATCTGTTACTTTGATGTTATCTTTAGCTGCCTTTTGCGTGAGCAATTCATATTTTACTTGCTCTTTAAGGTAATCCTTGCCATATTGCTCTTCGAGAGCAGTATATTGATCGCCAAGCTGTGTTTTGTATTCTTTTAGCTTGTTGTCAATTTCTTTATCTGTCACTTTATATTTCTTGTCTAATACTTTTTCTTGCACCAGCTGTGTCAGGACGCTTGCACCAGCTGTTTTCTTCATGTTTGTGTAAAGCTCGCCTTTTGTT
>NZ_JAVAXX010000219.1:0-11217 GCF_042709275.1 Bacillus sp. LR_5
GATCATTAACTTTTTCTTCATTCCGGTTCCTCTATTCCTTGATCCATTGCAAATATTTGTATTTTTCGGTAGAAAGCTGCGATCTTTTCCAGAACAGCTTCTTCATCTTCTTTTACTACAAACTTCTTACCATTTGACAGAGTAATTGTAGTATCCGGAAAACATTCAATCTGTTCAATAAATAGCGCATTCAGTGTAAAGGGCTGCCCGTTCAAACGGGTTACTTTAATCATAAAACAGCGGAGAAGCGATTACTCGCCTCCCCTCCCTCCTTAACGTTTAAGGTTAACCAGTTCTTGAAGGATTTCATCAGATGTTGTAATAATTTTTGAGTTTGATTGGAATCCGCGCTGGGCTACGATCATTTCAGTAAATTCGTCAGTTAAATCGACGTTAGACATTTCGAGAAATCCTACTTTAAGGGAACCTGTTCCGCCATCACCGGGCTGGTTCGCTGCACTGGCCGTACCAGAGTTTAAAGATTCACGGTATAAGTTGCTCCCGATTTTATCTAAGCCGTCACTGTTGGCAAAAGTCACAATCCCGATTTGTCCGCCGTCTTGTGATTGACCACCGGCATCAACGATCGATACCTTGCCATCAGAACCGATAGTGAAACTTTGTGCATCAGTAGGAATTTTAATTGTTCCGCCATTCATATTTAGTACATGGTAGCCATCACCTGTAACCAATGTTCCGGTGTTATCTAAATAGAAGTTTCCAGCTCTTGTATAAGCTGTTCCGGCGCCTGTATCAATTCGAAAATAGCCATCGCCATCGATTGCTAAATCAAGTGTTCTTCCTGTGCTTTGTGTCGCGCTTGTTGAATGAATTGTATCAATTGTGCCAGATGATGAACCTAAACCGATTTGCTTAGAGTTTGTTCCGCCGATTGTTGCACCAGCAGCAGAACCGCCGGCAATGGTTTGACTCACCATATCTTTAAAGGTAACCCGACTCTTTTTGAATCCCACTGTATTTACGTTGGCAATGTTATTGCCGATAACATCAAGCTTTGTTTGAAAGTTTTTCATACCGCTGATTCCAGAATAAAGTGAACGTAACATAATATATTCCCCCAGATGTTTTTATTTAGATGATTGTCCCACAGACATGACATTCGCAGGACTGATCTCGGTCCCATCATCAAGAACGAGATAATAATTTCCTTTAAAATGTTTAACAGAGCTTACTGTGCCTGTTTTATCTGTTGCACTTTTACCATCAGTCCAAGATACTTCTTTTCCCATCCAATCAACATACGTTGTAAACGGATCTTGGTTTTCAACGAATTGAGTCATTGTCGTATTCAGATTCATCATTTGCTCCAAGCTTGAAAAAGTCGCCATCTGGCTGATAAATTCTTTATCGTCAACCGGGTTAAGCGGATCTTGGTTTTGAACTTGAGTCATTAATATTTTTAAAAACTCGTCTTTCCCCAAGCTGCTGTTGTTCGTCGACACAGTGTTCGTTTTTTCAGGCAGTTTATATTCTGAACTTATAGAAGTCATTCTTCTTCCTCCATTTCAACCATCGACACTTCATCGAGCAGATCGCCAAAATCATTTGATTGCTTTTTCTGTCTTTGCTGTCTCTGCCCCTCTTGCTGCTGTTTCTGTTCATCAGCAAGCTGGCCGTATATCGGCTGATCCCCGCTTTGGACGGGAAGAGTAAAACGGTCAATTTGGACGGCCATATTCGGCAATGATTGCTTCAGCTGAGGAAGATGCTGTTCAAGCAATTCTTTTGCTGATTGGCTAGATGCTATGATTTTACTCTGAAACATTCCATTTTCATTTGTCAGCTTGATTGTGACAAATCCTAAATGTTCAGGGTTCAGCCGAATAGTGAAACTTCCCGTCGATCTGCCGAAAGGCGTATATTTCATCTGCTTCCACGCATTAATCACTTGATCAGCCACCGTTTTTGTTTCGGCATTTGGTATATCAGATGACATCTGCTGCAGATCAAGTGTTTGAACTCCTCCTATGCCCCGATACCCCGAAAACAGCATTTGGAGTCCTGATTTACTATCTACAGGCTGAATACTTCCAGAAACATCCGATGCATTTTTGCTGGATGAACTCTGCGAGAGCGGTGTGAGAACACGCTTCCCAAAGTCTTGTGATGATTCGGATGATTTCGATAACAAGAAGGCTTTCAGCTGGCTTTCAGCTAAACTCCATTCTTTGGTCCCTTTTTGAGGAAGCATAGACATTTGATCCATTAAGCTTTGAAAACTTTTCAGCTCTGACGCTGTCATCGAGTAAAGTTTTGAACTTGACTCAGCTTTAGTGAATATTTGCTGTTTAAGATCCTGAATTATTTGTTGAGATACACCCTTCTTTTCTAATGCAGAAAGGAATTGATCTCCATTTTGGTAAATGGCATGAGCTTCATTGCCATTCCCGCGATCAGTCAGCTTATTCCCTTCTACGAGCTGGCTAATGAACATCTGGATATAGATAAGCTCTTTAGCAGGCTCGGATACTTCATTTTCCTGATTTGATTGCTCTGTATCAGACTTCAGTGCTCCATTAATGTCAGAAGCAGAATCATTGGCACTCAGAGCCGTTTTAGCTTCTGAAAAGATTTTCTCCGTTTCTGTGAGCAATTGATCCGTCCCGCCTGACATTTTTGATTCAACTGCTTGCAAAAGATTTTGCAACATTTGCAGAGCATTCGCATCCAATTGCTTCCCTGTCAGTTTGCTTAATGTTTGCAAAAGATCCGCATTTTGTTTGTCTTGATCTTCAGGACTTGCATTTAGCCATTCACCGATCTTTTTAAGCGCATCTGCTAAAAGCTGATCTTCGGAATTAGGAGTACCCTTTCCTTGTTCTGAAAGTTCCTTCAATCCAGCCTCAGACATAAGCCAGTTTTGAAAAACTCCCTGGCTACTTTTCATGTTTTTAGCGGCAGAACCCGTTGTGGTTTGCAGCAAAGGTCCGGCTAATTCAAGCAGCTTCACCTTTCATTCCCCCTATTCTTGGCTGGCAGCAATTTTTTCTGTATAGGTTGCTGCTTGCTCAGGAGTCATTTTCGCCAATATGTCAGCAAGCTGCTTTTTGCTTAGGCCATTCAATATTTTCAGTGCTTCTTGCTCCTTTAATTGGGCAATAATTTTAGCAGCCTTTCCGCTGTCCATGCTTTTGTACACACTGATCACTTTGTCATTTTCAGAAGAAGCTTTCGAGTCTGCTGATCCTTCAGTATGATCTTCTGATGACTTTTTTTGATCCTCAGCCGTCTTTTCAAGTGAACGGATCTTTTGATTGAGCCTATCGATTTCTGATTTACTTGTTTCTAAATCTTTATTCAATATACTGATTTCACTTTTTTGATCCTTAATGGTCTTTTCCAGAGCTGCCGTATTACTGCTATCCTTACTTGATGCTGCGCCTTTTTTATTTTCGGTTTCAGGGACCAATTCTTTAAGAACCGGCGTTTTTGCCGCAGCATCCTGTATCGGCTTTATGACATTGATACCAGCAGCCCAAAGAACAATCCCCCCTGCGATTAATAGAAACATCAGCGGGAGGATAATGATAAGCAAAACCGAACGGAACTTACCTGATTCTTTCTTTTTGCCGGACATTACATTCGCTCCTAATGGCCTTGAATCATAAACTGCTTAATCGAAATATCGTCCATTTCTTTCATTTCTGCAGCTTTATCTTCAAGAGCAAACATTTTAAACTGTTTTTCACGCATTTTTTCAAACTTTTTCACTTCAATGTTTTTCTCTGTCAAAATTTCTTGTTTTTGATTCATTTGATTTCTTTTCATAATGACAAGCTTTTGATAGTGATAGATCGTATTATCAAGATTTGAGACAAATTGTTGGTAGTGCCTCATTTCTTGTACACTCATGCCGCTTTTTAATTTCTTTTCCTTATTTTGTTCCAGCAATTCCTTTTTGCTCATATTCTCATATAATTTTTCAGCAACGTTTTCAAATTCAGAAACTGATTGCTGATACTCGGATAAGGATTGGTCTTTTTCATTTTCTTTTAGTTCCAGCAGCTTTTGGAATCTAAATTGATAAGCCACGTTTATTCCTCATTTCCTGTCAAACTAGTTAATACAGCAATGCTTTCTTCCAATAAAGCCGGTTCGTCTGTTCCCTGCTTTAAAAATTGAATAAGCTGCGGATAAAATTGTATCGCTTCATCAATTTCTCTGGATGATCCTCTTTTGTAAGCTCCGATATTAATGAGATCTTCCGAATTTTGATATGTCGATAAAAGTTCACGGAATTTATTTGCCGCATCCAGATGCTGTTTTGTTGAAATGTTTGACATCACCCTGCTGATGCTTTTTAGTACGTTAACTGCAGGAAACTGGCCTTTATTGGCAAGCGCCCTGTCCAACACAATATGTCCGTCTAAAATTCCGCGTACAGTATCGGCAATCGGCTCATTCATGTCATCCCCGTCTACCAACACTGTATAAAATGCCGTAATGGTTCCATGCTCGTTTGCACCTGTTCGTTCTAGTAAACGAGGTAAAATAGCGAACACTGAAGGTGTATAACCTTTTGTCGTCGGAGGCTCTCCTGCAGCCAGTCCAATCTCTCGCTGCGCCATTGCCACCCTTGTAACAGAATCCATCATAAACATGACATTTTGGCCTTTATCTCGGAAATACTCGGCTATTGCAGTCGCTGTATATGCCGCTTTCAATCTCATTAATGCTGGCTGGTCTGAGGTGGCAACGACTACAATCGATCGTTTCAGCCCCTCTTTCCCCAGATCTTTTTCAATAAACTCCCGAACCTCTCGTCCGCGTTCTCCGACAAGTGCAATGACGTTTAAGTCAGCCTCTGTCTGTTTGGCGATCATCCCCATTAAGGTACTTTTTCCGACACCGCTTCCTGCAAAAATTCCAATCCGCTGGCCTTTACCGACTGTCAGCAAGCTGTCAATTGATCTGACTCCAACACCCATCTTTTCACGGATAGGCGGCCGTTTCATCGGGTTGGGCGGTGATTGCTCCGTTGATACAGGCGAAAGCCCTTTAGGCAGAAGTTTTCCGTCAAGCGGTTCTCCAAAAGCATCGATGACTTGTCCAATCAGTCCGGTTCCAACTTTAACCCGAAGTGATTCCCCAGTAGCTTCTACAATGCTGCCAGGTGCAATGCTCGCAGCCTCTAAATAAGGCATAAGCAAAATATTTTCTTCCTGGAAGCCGACTACCTCAGCTTTAATGACTTTCCCAGATTGTCCTTTTGCATAAATCAGGCACACGTCGCCAATTGAGCTTGCTGGCCCTTTTGATTCAATCATCAGGCCGATTACCCGCTTGACTTTTCCGTACCGTTTATACGAGTCTGTCATTTCTATACAATCTATCAGACTCTGTGTCTTCATTCAGCTGCACCTGCTTCCAGCGCTGTCAGAAGTTTATCTTTCAATTGCATCAATTGTGTGTCAACACTCGCATCTACCCTGCCAAAAGGAGTTTCAATATAACAGGTTCCTTTTTGAGCTTTTTCATCAGCATATATGCCAAGCCGGCATTCTTTATAAAGAAGCTGCTGGATTTCATCTTTTTGCTGAAAGATTGTCTCATAGTAATATGGATCAACATAAATTGATATATCGTCATATTCCTTCACTTCGTTTATAACCTGTTGTACAAGCAGGAGGAAAGCCTCTTTATCATCAGACTTTTGCTGCCAAACTTTTTTTGCTAGGGCAACGGCAAGCTCAACGATTTCTTCATTAGCGTCTTCAAGCTTGTCCTCAACAGCTTTTCTGGACATTTCAGTTATACTGTTTGCTTGGCCGATCAGTTCGGCATACTGTTTCATTGCCTCAGCTTTGCCCAGCGCTACTCCTTGTTCAAAGCCCTCGGCTTTTGCTTCTTCAATAAGCTTCTGTTTTTCAGCCGCCCAATCGTTTTTCTCCTGTTCAATTTGACGGCGAATATTTTCTATATGACTGTTTGCCTGCTCAGAAATCCGGTCAGCTTCCTCTTTCACTCGGGCCATAAGCGCCTCCGGGTTCTCTTCAGCCTGCAAAAGGTGAGAATGATCAATACGCACCTCTTGTATAGAAAGTTTTCTTTTTTCCTTTTGTGGAGAAATAGATGATTCTTGTTTAATGATATTAGACAATAATATCATCCCCTCCGCCTCTTGCTATCACAATTTCACCGGCTTCTTCAAGCTTTCTGACGATGCTTACAATTCTCGATTGAGCTTCTTCTACATCTTTCAAGCGTACAGGGCCCATAAATTCCATTTCTTCTTTGAAGGTTTCAACCATACGCTGTGACATATTGTTGAATACAATTTCTTTGACTTCCTCGCTTGCAACCTTTAATGAAAGGAGCAAATCGTCGTTCTCAACATCGCGAATGACTCTCTGAATGGCACGGTTATCAAGTGTGACAATATCTTCGAAGACAAACATCCGCTTTTTAATCTCTTCAGCAAGATCGGGATCCTGAATTTCCAATGAATCCAAGATCGTCTTCTCTGTCCCTCTGTCTACCCCGTTTAACACTTCCACAACAGCTTCAATTCCGCCTGTTTGTGTATAATCCTGAGTAAATGCAGAAGATAATTTTTGTTCCAGAATCCGTTCTACCTCATTAATTATTTCTGGAGACGTTCTATCCATGACCGCGATTCTTCTCGCAACCTCAGCCTGTACTTCAGGATTCAGCTCGGATAAAATCTGCCCGGCCTGCACAGGATCTAAATAAGACAAGATTAACGCCATCGTCTGCGGATGCTCTTGTTGGATAAAATTCAAAATTTGTTCAGGCTCCGCTTTTCTGGCAAAATCAAATGGTTTAACCTGCAAAGAAGAAGTCAGCCTGTTTAGAATGTTCTCTGCCTTATCCTCTCCAAGCGCCTTTTCCAGAACTTGTCTTGCATAGCTTAAACCGCCTTGAGAAATATAATCTTGTGCAATGGCTATATTATGAAATTCTTCTATGATTTCATCCTTTTTTTGATGATCGACGCTTCGAACACCTGATATTTCCAGAGTAAGCCTTTCAATTTCTTCATCGGTTAAGTGCTTATAGACAGAAGCTGACACATCTAACCCCAAGGAAATCATGAGAATGGCTGCTTTTTGTTTTCCTGTAAGCTTATCTTGATCACGTCTCGCCATTTCTAATTCCTCCTAATCCTCGGCCAGCCAGCTTCTCAGCAGTTTTGCAAAATCTTCCGGCTTGTCTTTCGCCATCTTTTCAAGCTGTTTTCGTCTGACTGATTCCGCTGTTTCATTTTCCTCTTCGTTGATATCAGGCAAATTGATTGGTTCTTGAGGAACCTCATACTCATATTCCTCAAATTCATCCTCTTGCGCCCGTTTCTTTCTGATAAGCATAATGATCAGAACAATGATCGCTGCGATTAAAACACCGCCTACAATATATGCCCACAGCGGGATACCTGAGGATTCTTCCGTATTTGTATCCAAATTGACTTTTCCGTCGAATGGCTGAACGGAAACAACAATCTTATTATTGATATCAGCATCAGATAAATTCTGATTTTGCGTTTCATCTTTATCCAAAGATGTTCTGACTACAGTTGAAAGGATTTTTTGTATATCATCCTGTCTTTCAGTTGATAGCGACGCTGTGTTTTTGGCATCAGGCGGCTCTACCATTACTTGAATCCCTAAATCTCTGACCTTATAAGGACTTTCAGCGATTTCTTTATGAATTCGGTTAACCTCGTAATTGATTTTGTTGCTGTTTTTTTCGTAGTTCCCGCTTTCGGTATTTTCACCGTCAGCCTTATAATTTGTAACATCTTCCTCGCCGGTTCCGGCAGTTCCGCCGTTGGCTGCACCGTCGCCCTGATATGTTTCAGATACCTTTTCAGCGCTGACTGCAATGCCTTCCATGTTTTCTTTATCCACAGGTTCGACAATGTCTTCTGTCCGATTTTCTTTTGTGAAATCAATGTCTGCTGTAACGGAGACAACGACTTTATCTTGGCCCATCATCGTACCCAGCAGTGACTGTACATGTTTTTGAATGTCTTTTTCAACTTGAGACTTAATTCCTTGCTGAGAAGAATAACTATCCGCGTAGGACCCTGCATCGCTGTCTGATTTGTCGTAGTATGTAGAATTTTGGTCCATGATGACGATGTTATCTTCTTTTAGGTTTGGCACGCTTTTAGATACCAGATGATATAATCCGTTGATTTGGCTTTGATCAAGTGTATAACCCGGTTGAATCTGCAAAACGATTGATGCAGATGCTGCAGATTGCTCTTCACCGACAAACACAGCGTCTTTCGGGAGATTAATCATTACTTTTGAATTTTTAATACCGTCCATTTCATTGATCAAGTTTGACAGTTCTGTCTGTGTAGCTTTCACTTTCACCATATCAAACTCATTGTCTGTCAAACCAAAGCCGGCATTCTGTCCAAAAAACGAATAATCAATTGATCCCGTTTTAGGAAGTCCTTCTGCAGCCATCTGCACTTTCAAAGAATCAACCTGATCCTCCGGAACACTAATCACTGTACCGCCATTCGAAAGTTCGTTTGGCACTTTTTTTGCATCCAATTCTTCTTTGATTTGTCCTGCTTCTTCGGCAGACAAATCTTTGTACAGCGGCGCCATTTTAGAATTTGAAGCAAAAACACTAATAATAATTCCAATAATAATAATTGCCGCTAAAGCACTAACCATTAAAATCTTTTGTAATTTAGATCTATTTTTCCAAAACTCACTCGTTTTGTTTTTCATTTGCATTAGAGTACGATTCATGTTAACCCCCGGTCATTCCACTCTTTCTCTAAATCGTCAGACCCCCTACATTTGCATTCTCATAATCTCCTGATAAGCTTCCACAGCTTTATTGCGGAACTCTGTTGCTGCAGTTAGAGAGATGCTGGCTTTTTGAGCAGCGATCATGACCTCATCAAGATTTACATCTTTTCCTGCAGCCAAGGCATTAGTCATGTTGTCAGAAGCTACTTGGGACTCATTTAACGAACTAATAGAGTTTTTTAAAAGCTCCGAAAAGCTTGTTTGATTTGAAGAATCTGTTTTTTGGCTATTGTTTACTTGATTTGTTGCATTTTGAGTGTTTTGAGTATTTTGAACCTGAAAAGGAGAAATTGCATTAATCACATTCATTCACCTACTTTCCGATTTCTAACGCCTTCATCAGCATTCCCTTTGTGGCATTCATCGCCGTGACATTCGCCTCGTATGATCTGGTGCTGCTGACAAGATCAACCATTTCCTTTAATGGATCAACATTAGGCTTTTGTACATATCCTTCAGCGTTTGCATCAGGGTCTGTCGGATCATAGACAAGATTAAAATCCGAATCATCCTCCGTAATTTTTGAAACCTTCACACCGTTTCCAGCATTCCCGCTTCCGCTCATTTGAGAATTGAGAATGGAAGAGAACGATTCACCTTTTGACTGAAGGGAAACCATTTTTCTTCTGTAAGGCACCCACTCTCCATTCACCTGCTTAGCTCTTGTCGTATCCATATTTGCTAAGTTAGATGATACAACGTCCATTCTGACTCGCTGAGCTGTTAAAGCCGATGCTGAAACATTTAAGCTATGAAAAGCTGTCATCATTTTCCTCCTGTTAATACGGTCTTCAGCGAATTAAATTTACCGTTCATTCTTTCAACCAAAGCTTGATAGTTGATTTGATTTTGCGCCAATTCTGTCATCTCTTTGTCAACATCAACATTGTTTCCGTTTTGCTGATACGATGTATCTCCGCTCGCAACAATTGAATAATTCGAATCAGTATCAGAAAAATCAACATGACGATAGTCTGTTTTTATCGCTTCAAGACGCGAGGATTCTTGATCTAATAAATTTTGGAAAGAGACTTTTTTCGCCTTATAGTTCGGTGTATCTATATTGGCGATATTATTAGTTATGACTTTTTGCTTAATATCCGCTCTGCTCAAGGCATTTTCAAGATTTTGTATCGTTCCAGAAAATAAGCTCAAATCCACTTACCTCCATTTCAGTTTTTTTCACCCTCAATATCCTTGTCGAGAATTGTAAAACTATATGCTTATTGTAAGAAATAACAGGCATAAAGTCTATGAAGTTCGTGTAAAAAAATGTCCTCACAATTATCTATTTTGCAACTAGGTATAAAGTCCTAGATTGTTAGAACTACATTTCTCGCCTTGATATAAGCCTGAAAATAGCAGAATTTCTGTTTTTTCTCCTTTCTTTTCGGCATTTTTGAAACTTTTTGAAGAAAAATGCAAAATTTATTAAAAGTATTACATAGAAAGACTTTAAACCCAGGAAATAAAGCTTATTGATTTCCTTTATTAGAAATAAAAAAAGAACCCTCAAAAAGGGTTCTTTTTGTGATTAATGAGATTTTAGATTTTCTAATTCAATTAGGAATTTGTTGTTTAGTACCTTGATATAAGTACCTTTCATTCCTAATGATCTAGACTCGATAACACCGGCGCTCTCCAGCTTTCTGAGTGCGTTCACAATAACAGAACGGGTAATGCCGACACGGTCAGCAATTTTACTTGCAACAAGAAGACCTTCGTTTCCGTCAAGCTCCTCAAAAATGTGCTCAATTGCTTCAAGCTCACTGTAAGAAAGCGAGCTGATAGCCATTTGTACGACAGCTTTGCTTCTTGCTTCCTCTTCAATTTCTTCTGCTTTTTCTCTTAGGATTTCCATTCCGACAACTGTTGCGCCGTATTCAGCTAGAATTAAGTCATCGTCATTGAATTGATCTTGTAAACGCGAAAGAATAAGTGTTCCTAATCTTTCCCCGCCTCCGATGATCGGCACAATTGTTGTTAAACCAGCTTGGAACAGATCTCTGTTCTCAACAGGGAAAGCAGTATATTCACTATTAATATCCAAGTTAGAAGATGTTTCAGGGACATTAAACAGATTTTTCGTATATTCTTCAGGGAATTGACGATCCTCAAGCATTTTTTTCATACGATCATTTTCAATTTGCTGGTTAATAGAATACCCAAGGAGTTTCCCTCTGCGGCTTACAACGAAAATATTGGAATCAATTACATCCCGCAGCGTCTCCGCCATTTCCTTGAAGTTTACCGGTTTCCCTGCCGCAGCTTGCAGCATGGAGTTAATAATTCTTGTTTTTTGTAATAAAGCCATGATAAATAATCCTCCTAAACATTCCTCATATTAAATTTTTCACAATATAAATTGACTTAAATCTTTGTTTTTGGCTATCGTTCCGAG